>JAEWBA010000169.1 GCA_023391395.1 Pseudomonadota bacterium | reverse complement strand
TGGACGTTCCAGTCGTGCAGCGTTTCGCTTGCCTTGCCGTTGACGTAGGCAAGATAGCCGGGCGCGAATTCGTCGGCGCCGACGCGGAGCTTGTAGGACAGGCACACCACAGTGGCATTGTCGTTGGCCAGCATGCGGTCCCACACCAGGGCATCCGGATTCGGCAGCGAATTGCGCAATGTGCGCGCGATTGCCGCCGTCACTGTATAGCGATGGCTGCTGACCGGAGTCGCCCCCCCATCCTCGCGCAGTGGCGCCGCCGTTCGCGCGATGGCACGCGACTCCTGGTGCGAATCGAGCACCAGGGCCGCCGCTGCGGCCATGACGGTCAGAAGCACGCCGGCCGCAATGCTGAGGGCCAGCGATGAGCGTCGCCGGCGCCGATGGTGCGTGCGCGGCGGCGGAGGCGCTGGCAAGCTAATCTGCACCGGGCGCGGAGCATGGCAGTGCGGACAAGTCTTGGACTGGCTGCTGGCGATTTTTCCGCACTTCCTGCACTTACCCAAGGACATCGTGTGATCCGTTATTGTTGATCAAGGCCGCCGCCCGCGCACGCAGGGGCGCACGGAACAAAAGCGGACCATAAAAGTGTACGGCCGGGGACCGGAACGTTTGTCGCTCTGAATCAATAGTTGTACAACTTGTGAAGTGCGCTGCGGGAACCATGCCGCGCCTGGTGGATCGCGGCTACAATATGACTTTCTGTCAAGAAACTTCACAAACTTGAATACCCTTTCCGCTGCCCGTCGTCCGCTCGACGGAACGGCTTCGGCACTGATGGTTGCCCTCTGCATGATCTGGGGGATGCAACAGGTCGCCGCCAAGGCCGTCGCCGCCGACATGAACCCCATCCTGCAAATCGGCCTGCGCTCGGCGCTAGCGGCTTTAATGGTCTATGCGCTGATACGCTGGCGCGGCGAAAGGCTCTCGCTGCGCGATGGCACGCTGGCAGCCGGGCTTGGCGTGGGGCTATTGTTCGGAACGGAGTTCCTGGCGATCGCCGCCGGCCTGCAATTCACCAGCGCGTCCCATATGTCGGTATTCCTGTACACGGCGCCGATTTTCACCAATCTCGGGCTGCACTGGCTGGTGGCCGGCGAACGCATGAGCAAGGCGCAATGGGCGGGCGTGCTCGCCGCCTTCGCGGGCATCGCAGTGGCGTTCTCCGGCGGCCTTGCCGAAGCCGGCCGTGCCGGCAGCGAGATGCTGCTGGGCGACGCCCTCGCCATCCTTGCCGGCCTGCTCTGGGGCGCGACCACGGTATTGATCCGCTACTCGGCGCTCTCCGAAGCGCCCTCCACTACCACCCTCTTGTATCAGCTCGGCGGCGCCGGGATCATCATCCTGGGCGTGGCCATCGCGCTGGGTCAACCGGCTGCGGCCACGATGACGCCCATGGTCTGGAGCAGCCTGTTTTTCCAGACCGTCATCGTCGGCTTCGTTTCCTATCTGGTGTGGTTCGGGATGCTGCGCCGCTATCTGGCGTCGCGCCTGTCGGCCTTCACCTTCCTGACTCCGCTGTTCGGCGTGGCCTTCGGTGTGCTCTTGCTGGACGAGTCGCTCAGCATCGAATTCTGCGCCGGGGCGGTGCTGGTGTGTGCCGGAGTCTTGATGGTCAACCTGCGGCGCCGCTGAGCGGGGCGGCGCAGGCGGCCTGCCCTGGCCTATTCGAGAAGCTGGTCCACCAGCGCATAGCCCTTGGCGAAGCCAGCCTGTACGGCAGCTTCCTCAGTCGGATAGACTTCATCATCGCCGGATTCGGCGGCCAGTTCGCTTTCCGAAGCGGCATCGTCGCCGGGCTGCGTGACGCGCACGCTGAAATCCCAGTTGGCGCCTGCAGCGTCACGAGGCAGCGCCGTGACATGCACATCCATGCCCTTGTAGGATTCGGTCCGCCAGTCCTGCTCCTGCATCATCGATCTTCCCCGCCACGATAGACTGGTCCGAGCATAAGCCCGGACCGGCGGCCGGCTTTGAGGCGGCGCAGGAAGTCGCCCCCTACCGCCTTATTTAGGCAGGGCGATCCGTGTCTTGCCTGCACTCTCGAGGGCGGCCTTGGACGCGCCGGGAAGTGCCGCATTGCCGGCACGGGGAATACTCGGCGCTGGCGCAGCTGCGACCTTGCGCAGGCCGGAACTGGCCGGCACGGAGGCCAGGTGGAAGGCGGCGACGGCATGGCCCAGGGCCGCGGCGCTCTGCTGCATGGCGGCGGCTGCGGCGGCGGCTTCTTCCACTAGCGCCGCGTTATGCTGGGTCATTTCGTCCATGGTGGCGATGGCGCGATTGATTTCCTCGATGCCAGCGCTTTGTTCCTCGCTGGCTTCGGTAATTTCGTTCATGATGTCGGCGACATGCTTGACCGCGTTGACGATTTCGCGCATCTGGCGGCCGGCGTCATCCACCAGCGTATTGCCTGTTTCTACCTTGTTGACCGAGTCGCCGATCAATTCCTTGATCTCCTTGGCTGCCTGGGCCGAGCGCTGCGCCAGTGTGCGCACTTCGGACGCCACCACGGCGAAGCCGCGTCCCTGCTCGCCGGCGCGGGCGGCTTCCACCGCAGCATTCAGAGCCAGGATGTTGGTCTGGAAAGCGATACCGTCGATGACGCCGATGATGTCGACGATCTTGCGCGAACTATCCTTGATCGAGCTCATGGTATCGACCACGCGCCCCACCACCTCGCCGCCCTTGAGCGCCGATTCGGAGGCCGAACGGACCAGTTGATTGGCTTCGCGCGCGTTGCCGGCGTTCTGCTTGACGGTATTGGTCAGTTCTTCCATCGAGGAGGCGGTTTCCTCCAGGGCGCTGGCCTGCGATTCAGTGCGGCTGGACAGATTCGCATTGCCGGCGGCGATTTCGTCGGAGGAATGGGCGATCTCGTCCGTGCCCCGCCGCACTTCGGCGACGATGCGCGACAGGCTGTCGTCCATTTCCTTGAGTGCATTTAACAACTCACTCAGTTCATCCTGCCCCGAGATTCTGATCGGCTCGCCGAGCTTGCCGGCGGCAACCCTCTTGGCCACGCCGACCGCATCCTGCAAGGGCCGCGG
>JAEWBA010000159.1 GCA_023391395.1 Pseudomonadota bacterium | reverse complement strand
CATTACGGTGGCGTTCATCCTGGCGCGCAACATGCTGTTTTCCGTGCATACCGACGATTTGCCGGTGTTCCGGCTGGTCCGCCTGCGTGCGCGTTCACGCCCGGGCTCGATTGCCGATTACAAGGATGTGCTGCTCGATCTCTACGCCACCGACGCCGAATACTCCGCCGACGCGCTGGAAGGCATTTATCAGGGTCTGGAGGAAGTGAGCCGAAGCGTGCTGCAGAAGGACTTGAGCGACCAGCGCGCCGCCGAGGCGCTCAGCGCGATCGCGCGCGAGGAAGACTTGAACGGCCGCATCCGCCGCAACATGATGGATACGCGCCGCGCGGTCAGCTTCCTGATGCGCGGTCGCCTGCTGAACGCGGACCAGTTCGAAGAGGCGCGGCAGATTCTGCGCGATATCGAATCGCTGGACGGCCATACCGCCTTCCTGTTCGACAAGATCAACTTCCTGATGGATGCGACGGTCGGCTTCATCAACATCAACCAGAACAAGATCATCAAGATCTTCTCGGTGGCCAGCGTCGCCTTCCTGCCGCCAACCCTGATCGCGAGCATTTACGGCATGAACTTCAAGTTCATGCCCGAATTCGACTGGACATTTGGTTATCCGTTTGCGCTGCTGGTGATGGTGGGAAGCGCGATTGCGCCATTCTGGTATTTCCGCCGGCGCGGCTGGTTGAAGTGAGGGCAGGGTATGCGGGCGTGCAATGCGCCCGCATACCGGCTTCTTTTCCTGTTGGCCTCGGCCCTGTTTCAGCCTTGAGTAGCGCCCTAAGCTAGAGAGGCGAACACCTTGCGTGCAGCCTCGATAGTGGTTTCGATGACGGCATCGTCGTGCTGCGCCGAGACGAAGCCGGCTTCGAAGGCCGATGGCGCGAAGTACACGCCGGCATCCAGCATGGCGTGGAAGAAGGCATTGAAGCGCTTCGTGTCGCACTCCATCATCGCGCCGTAGCTTTGCGGGATTTGCGCGGCGAAATACAGGCCGAACATGCCGCCCACGGCATTGGCGCAGAACGCCACGCCTGCCGCCTGTGCTGCAGCGCTAAGCCCCTGCGTCAGCTTCGCGGCCTGAGCGCCGAGGGATTCATAGAAGCCTGGCGCCTGAATGAGTTTCAGCGTACTCATGCCGGCAGCGACAGCGATCGGATTACCGGACAGGGTTCCCGCCTGGTATACCCCGCCAAGGGGCGCGAGGTGCTTCATGACGTCCGCACGTCCGCCAAAGGCAGCCACCGGCAGGCCGCCGCCAATTACCTTGCCCAGTACCGTCAGGTCCGGGGCGATGCCGTACAGCGACTGGGCGCCGCCGAGAGCGACGCGGAATCCCGACATCACCTCATCGAAAATCAGGAGCGCGCCATGCTGGGTGCACAGGCGGCGCATGGTTTGCAGGAATTCGGGCGTTGCCGGCAGCAGATTCATGTTGCCGGCCACCGGCTCGACAATGACGCAGGCGATTTCGTCGCCTGCCTGGCGGAAGGCTTCCTCCAACTGCTGCGGGTCGTTGTAGCTGAGCACCAGCGTGTGCTTGGCGAAATCGCCCGGCACGCCGGCCGAGGTCGGATTACCGAAGGTGAGCAGACCACTGCCGGCCTTGACCAGCAGCGAATCGGCGTGGCCGTGGTAGCAGCCTTCGAACTTGATGATCTTGTCGCGGCCGGTGGCACCGCGTGCCAGGCGCAGCGCGCTCATCGCCGCCTCCGTGCCGCTGGAAACCAGCCGCACCTGTTCGATCGAAGGGACTAGGCGGCAAAGCGTTTCGGCCATCTCGATTTCGGCCTCGGTCGGTGCGCCGAAGGAAAGGCCGCGCGCGGCGGCTTCCTGCACGGCGGCCACCACCGCCGGATGGGCGTGTCCGACGATGATCGGGCCCCAGGAACCGATGTAGTCGATGTAGCGCTTGTCGTCGGCGTCCCAGAAGTAGGGGCCCGAAGCGCGGGTGATCAAGCGCGGTGTGCCGCCCACCGAACGGAAGGCGCGCACGGGAGAATTGACGCCGCCCGGCGTGCTGGCCTGGGCGCGGGCAAACAAGGATTCGTTCTTGGAAGTCATAGCAAAAGCGAAACGGGTTTATTGATCGGTGGTGGACTCGCGCGTCCAGAAATAGCGGTCGGGCGACAGCTTACCCATGCCTATCCTCTGCGCATTGGCGAGTGCGGCATGAGTGAATTCCTGGGCCTCGCGCACGGCTTGGGGCATGTCAAGCCCGGTGGCCAGCATTGCGGTGAGGGCCGCAGAGAGTGTGCTGCCGGCCCCCTGAAAAGTGCCGGGCAGGCGCTGCCAGGTATCGTGACGGATTGTGCCGGACTCGTCGAAGAGAGTGTTGGCAACCTCGTGCACCTCGTCTTCGGTGCCGGTGACGAGTACATACTCGCAGCCCAGGTCGATCAGATGCATGGCATCGTCCGCCAAGCTGTCGCCATTGGCCGGCTCGCGCCAGGTTTCTGCCAGCCGGCCGAGCTCGACGGCCGAAATCAGGAGCAGGGTCGCTTGAGGAATCAGTAGCTCGCGCACCGCGGCCAGCAGTTCTTCGGCTTCCGGGCCGGCGTCGGGCAGGGCGGACAAAAACGGGTCCAGGATCAGCGGAACATCGGGATAGTCGGAGACGATCTCGGCAATGACGGAAACGTTCTCGATGCTGCCGACCGCACCCACCTTGAACGCGGCAACCTGCATATCCTCCAGCACCACCCGCGCCTGATCATCGACCCAGTCGGCATCGATGGCCTGCGCGTCCTCGATGCGGGTGGTGTCCCCGATCAGAATTGAAGTCACAACCGACAAGCCATGGCATCCCATTGCCGCGAACGATGCGAGATCCGCCTGTATGCCGATTGCGCCGATCGGGTCGGTAGCGCCGAATGTAAGGACAAGGGGCGAGGTTTGGTTTTGCACGACGGCTGCATTAAGATAAGCGACTTTGCATTTTACTTGATTGAAGGACGCGAGAACGTGAGCAATACCGAAACAAAGCAGGAATACAAGACTTGGATGTGCTTGATCTGCGGTTGGATTTATGACGAAGAGGCGGGCTTGCCCGACGAGGGAATTGCTCCCGGCACGCGCTGGGAAGATGTGCCGATGAATTGGACCTGCCCGGAATGCGGCGCGCGCAAGGAAGACTTCGAGATGGTGGCGATCTGATTGCGATAAGCGTATTTTGCGGCGCAGCATATTTCGCATAAAAACCACGCGCGGGAATCGCCCGGAACCGGCTTGTTTGAAAGCATCTTGCTTTTTGTTACAGTAGGGCCGTATATTGGACGGAAGTTTACCGAGATTACTTTATGACAAGCTCAGTGG
>JAEWBA010000337.1 GCA_023391395.1 Pseudomonadota bacterium | reverse complement strand
TTGTTCCCGCGGCTGGCCGAACGCAAGGGTAACAAGGGAAGACAGCTGTCCGGCGGCGAGCAGGAAATGCTGGCGATTGCCCGCACACTGCTGCTGAATCCGAAGTTGCTGTTGCTGGACGAGCCGTCGCAGGGTTTGGCGCCCTTGATCGTGCAGGAGGTGTTCAAGGTGATCGTGGCGGCGCGCAACGACGGCATCTCGGTGCTGCTGATCGAACAGAACGTGCGCGCCGCGGTCGAGATCGCGGATCGCGCCTACGTTCTGGACGATGGCCATATCGTGTTCTCGGGTCCGGCTGCCGAATTCGGCAAGGACGAGGAAAGAGTGCGGGCACTGGCCGGCGCGAGCGCCGAGAAATGGGAAGCCCTGGATTAGCGTTTCGGGTGGCGATAGCGTTCGGGCTGACAGGATGGTGCCGTCCGGCCTCAGCGCTGCATCGTCTCCCACACCTTCTGCAGGCGCTTGATCGACACCGGCATCGGCGTGCGCAGCTCCTGCGCGAACAGTGAAACGCGCAGCTCTTCCAACAGCCAGCGGTATTCGGCCATCTTCGGATCCGCGCTCTTGTGCCGGTCTTTCAGCGTCCGCTGCCAGGGCGCCGCCGCCTGCATCCATTCCGCCATCAGCCGCACATCGCGGGCGGGATCGGCGCGCAATTTCTCCAGCCGCACATTGATCGCCTTCAGATAACGCGGGAAGTGCGCGAGTTGCGCATAGTCGTTGTCGGCGATGAAACGCTTGCCGACCAGGGCCTGCAGTTGCGCCTGCATGTCGGCCGCGCTTTGGGCATGGGATTTCGCCCCCTGCAGCTTCTTCGGCAGGGCGTGATACTCCGCCAGAATTTGCCCGGCCAGACGCGCGATTTCGTTGACCAGCAGGCCAAGACGCGACTTGCCTTCTTCCTTGCGCCGATTGAAGTCGTCGGCATTGGCCGGCAGCGGCTCCTGCATGCAGGCGCGCTCCAGCCCGGCCTGGAGGATCTGCTCGCGCAATTCCTCCTGCGTGCCCAGGGCCATGAATTGCATGCCCATCTGCTGCAGGCCTGGAATATTTTTTTCCAGGTACTTCAGTTGTTCCTTCAATTGCAGGGCGAACAGGCGGCGCAGGCCGACACGGTGCACACGCGCGGCCTCTTCCGGATCGTCGAAGACTTCCAGTTCGCAATGCGTACCCTTGTCCACCAGGGCGGGAAATCCGATCAGGGTCTGCTTGCCGCGCCGGATCTCGAGCAGTTCGGGCAACTCGCCGATGGACCAGGTCGTCAGTTTCTCGTGAGACGCTGCAGCCCTCGCCGGCAGCGCCGCCGCTTCGCCCTCCCGCTCGGGCGTGCTCTGCGAAGGCGCCGCCGCCTCGGTCACCGCCGCCACCGCCATCTGCTGGAAGCGCTCGCGCGCCTGGCCGCCGAACTCGGCCTGCAAGGTCGCCAGATTCCGCCCCATCTCCAGTTGCCGGCCGTGCTCGTCGATGATCTTGAAATTCATGAAGTGATGCGCCGGCAGGGTTTCCAGCTTGAAGTCGGCGCTCTTGACGGCGACGCCGGTCTGCTCGCGCACGTCGGCGATCAAGGCCTCGAGCAACCCGCCCCTGCCGAATTCCGCGCGCTCTGCGAAGCCTGCGGCGTATTCCGGCAGGGGCACGCAATGGCGACGCAGCTTCTGCGGCAGAGACTTGAGCAGCAGGTGCACCTTTTCCTTCAGCATGCCCGGCACCAGCCATTCGCAGCGCTCGGCCGAGACCTGGTTCAGCGCATGCAGGGGCACGGTAAGGGTAACGCCGTCGCGCGGACTGCCCGGCTCGAAGTGGTAAGTCAGCGCCAATGCTGCACTGGCCACGGTCATCGTCTTCGGGAACAGATCGGTGGTGACGCCCGCCGCCTCGTGGCGCATGAGGTCGTCGCGATTCAGGTACAGCAGCTTCGGATTCTTCGCGCTCGCTTCCCGATACCACTTTTCGAAATCGGTGCCCTTGTGGATACCGGGCGGGATCAGCTTGTCGTAGAAGGCGAAGATCAGTTCCTCGTCCACCAGCACGTCGAGCCGGCGCGACTTGTGCTCCAGGTTCTCGATCTCGCGGATGAGCTTCTGGTTGTGCGCGAAGAATGGCGCGCGGGTGTCGAATTCCCCGGCCACCAGCGCCTCGCGGATGAAGATCTCGCGCGCATGTTCCGGATTGATGGCGCCATAGTCGATGCGCCGCTGGCTGTACACCACCAGGCCGTACAGCGTCGCCCGCTCGTAGGCGGACACTTGCGCGGATCGCTTTTCCCAGCGCGGGTCGCCGTGCGATTTCTTCAGCAGGTGTCCGCCGATGCGCTCCAGCCAGTCCGGCTGGATCTGCGCCACGGTGCGCGCGTACAGGCGGGCGGTTTCGACCAGTTCCGCCGCCATCACCCAACGCCCCGCCTTTTTCGCCAGCGAGGAACCGGGCCAGATATGGAATTTGATGCCGCGCGCGCCCAGATACTGCGCATCGTCCTCCGCCTTGAAACCGATATTGCCCAGCAGCCCCGTCAACAAAGCCGTATGCAGTTGCTCGTAGGTGGCCGGGGCTTCGTTCAGGCGCCAGCCCTGTTCGCGCACCAGGGTCAGCAGCTGTGAATGCACATCGCGCCACTCGCGCAGGCGCAGTTGCGAGAGGAATTGCGCGCGGCATTCCTCCAGCAACAGGCGGTTGGATTTCTTGTGCCGGACCGCCTCTTCAAACCATTTCCAGATCTTCAGGTAGCTCAGAAATTCCGACTTTTCGTCAGCGAACTTCTTGTGCGCGGCATCGGCGGCGCCCTGGGCCTCGGCCGGCCGCTCGCGCGGGTCCTGCACCGACAGCGCAGCGGCAATGATCAGCACCTCGCTCAGCGCGGCATTGTCGCGCGCCGCCAGGATCATGCGGCCGACGCGCGGATCGAGCGGCAGCTTGGCCAGTTGGCGGCCGACCGGCGTCAACTGCTGGTCGTCGTCCACGGCACCCAGTTCCTGCAGCAACTGGTAGCCGTCGGCGATGGCGCGGCCCAGCGGCGGCTCGATGAAGGGGAAGGTCTCGACATCGGTCAGGCGCAGCGCCTTCATGCGCAGGATGACAGCAGCCAGTGAGGAGCGCAGGATCTCGGGGTCGGAAAACTTCGGCCGCTGGAGGAAATCCTGCTCCTCGTACAGGCGGATGCACACGCCGGCGGCGACCCGTCCGCAGCGTCCGGCGCGCTGGTTGGCCGCCGATTGCGCGATCGGCTCGATCTGCAATTGCTCGACCTTGTTGCGGTAGCTGTAGCGCTTGACGCGCGCCAGACCGGAATCGACCACGTAACGGATGCCCGGCACGGTCAAGGAGGTTTCGGCCACATTGGTGGCCAGCACGATGCGGCGCGCATTGGAGGGCTTGAACACGCGCTCCTGTTCCTGCGCCGACAGGCGCGCGAACAGCGGCAGGATTTCCACATGCGGCGGATGGTGCTTGCGCAGCGCTTCCGCGGCATCGCGGATCTCGCGCTCGCCCGGCAGGAAAACCAGCACGTCGCCCGGACCGATGCGCGCCAGTTCGTCCACGGCATCGACCACGGCATCCATCAGGTCGCGCTGCTC
>JAEWBA010000281.1 GCA_023391395.1 Pseudomonadota bacterium | reverse complement strand
GTGCTGGGCACCGACGGCTTCGGCCGTTCCGACACCCGCGCCAAGCTGCGTGCCTTCTTCGAGGTCGACCGCCAATATGTGACGGTGGCCGCCCTCAAGTCGCTGGCAGACGAAGGCGCGCTGTCGGCCTCGGTGGTGGCACAGGCGATCGCGAAGTACGGCATCGATCCGAACAAGCCGAATCCGCTTACGCAGTAAGGCCGCGCAGTAGGGCAGATTAACAAGACCAACAATTCCTTCCTTTCGTGGACCAGGCAATACGGCAACCGGCCTTGCGCCTGCAAGGCCGGCCTGCCGGCAGGACGAGGAGAGTCGGACCAGCATGAATTTGCTTGGCAAGACCAAACTCTTCCGCATGCCGGCTCTCGCTGCGAAGGGAAGGACGAGAATGGAGCGACGCTATGAGCTTGCAGGAAGTCAAGGTCCCGGACATCGGCGATTTCAAGGATGTGGAAGTCATCGAAGTGCTGGTCAAGCCGGGCGACAGGATACAGGCCGAACAATCGCTGGTGACGGTGGAATCCGACAAGGCCAGCATGGAAATTCCCGCCAGCCAGGCCGGGGTGGTGAAGGAAATGAAGGTCAGCCTGGGCGACAAGGTGTCGGAAGGTTCCTTGCTGCTGGTGCTTGAAACCGAAGCGACGGCGCAAGCCGAGGCGCCTGCCGCGGCCGCCCCCTCCGGTACGCCTGCTCCCGCTTCCGCTCCTGGGCCTGCTCCCGCTCCCGCTCCTGCTGCAGCGCCGGCGGCCTCCGGCGCCCAAGAAGTGATGGTGCCTGACATCGGCGACTTCAAGGATGTGGAAGTGATCGAAGTGCTGGTCAAGCCGGGCGACACCGTGCAGGCGGAGCAATCGCTGATCACCGTCGAATCGGACAAGGCCAGCATGGAGATTCCCTCCAGCCAGGCCGGCGTGATCCGGGAATTGAAAGTCAAGCTCGGCGACAAGGTGTCGGAGGGCTCTCCGATACTCGTGCTCGAGGCGACCGATGGTGCCGGCAGTGCTGCTGCGGCTCCCGCTCCGGCCGCGGCCCCTGCACCGGCACCGGCACCGGCACCGGCGCCCGTCCCGGCAGCTACCCCCGCCATCCCGGAATTCAAGCCGACCACCGCCAAGCCGATGCCGACCGCGGCGCTTGAACCCTTCGAGGCGAATGGCGTCAAGCCACATGCCTCGCCCTCGGTACGCAAGTTTGCGCGCGAGCTGGGCGTGGATCTGAAACAGGTGCAAGGCAGCGGCGGAAAGGGCCGCATCCTCCATGAGGATGTGCGGAATTTCGTGAAGACCGCGCTCGCCGGGCAGGCTGCGGCCCCGGCCGCACCCGCTGCCAAGGGCGGCGGCGGGTTAGAGCTGCTGCCCTGGCCGTCGCTGGATTTTTCCAAGTTCGGCGCCACCGAGCTGCAGCCGCTATCGCGCATCAAGAAAATCAGCGGGCCGAACCTGCACCGCAACTGGGTGATGATCCCGCATGTGACGCAGTTCGACGAGGCCGATGTGACCGAGCTGGAGGAATTCCGCAAGGCTTCGAATGCCGCCATGGCCAAGTCCGGCGTCAAGCTGACCATGCTGGCCTTCGTCATCAAGGCTTGCGTCGCCGCCCTGAAAAAATTCCCCGCCTTCAATTCCTCGCTCGATGCGGGTGGCGAAAACCTGATCCTCAAGCAGTACTATCACATCGGTTTTGCCGCCGACACGCCCAACGGTCTGGTGGTGCCGGTGGTCAAGAATGCGGACCAGAAAGGCATCGCGCAAATTGCCCAGGAAATGGGCGACCTGTCGGCGCAGGCGCGCGAAGGCAAGCTCAAGCCGGCCGACATGCAGGGTGCCAGCTTCACCATTTCGTCCCTGGGCGGTATCGGCGGGACCGCCTTCACGCCCATCATCAACGCCCCGGAAGTCGCCATCCTCGGTCTGTCGAAATCCGCCATCAAGCCGGTCTGGGACGGCAAGCAGTTCGCGCCGCGCCTGATGCTGCCGCTGTCGCTGTCCTACGATCATCGGGTCATCGATGGCGCCATGGCTGCGCGCTTCACGGCGTATCTGGCCGAAGTCCTGACCGATATGCGCAAGACGCTGCTGTGAGGGCCTTGCAGATGCGCGGCGGCCCAGGCTTGCTGCGCGCCTGAATTCGGAGACCAGTCATGACCACTTGCGTCGTCGTCAAGAAGAACCGGGAGATCGCCATCGCCGCCGATTCGCTGGTGACCTTTGGCGATACCCGGCTTTCCAATGCCTACGAAGCCAATGAAAAGATTTTCCGGTTCGGCGATTCCTACGTGACGCTGGCAGGCACCGCTGCCCACTTTCCGGTGATGCGCAAGCTGCTCACCAACCTGGGCGACGAATGCCGACTGGGCAGCCGCGAGGAAGTGTTCGAAACCTTTTCGAAAGTGCATGAGATTCTGAAGGAAAAGTACTTCCTCAATACCAAGGAAGAGGAAGACGATCCCTATGAATCTTCACAGATCACGGCGTTGATCGCGAATCCGCACGGCATCTTCGGTGTGTATTCGTATCGCGAAGTGTTCAGCTTTGATCGTTTCTGGGGCATAGGCAGCGGCCGCAATTTTGCGCTGGGTGCGATGTATGCCGCCTACGACCGGGTCGAAACGGCGCGCGAAATCGCCGAAATCGGCGTGCAGGCGGGCGCGGAATTCGACAAGAGCACCTCGGGGCCGTTCCGCATACACAATTTCCCGATGAAGGAACAGGACTGATTTCCTTGCTCGGCTAGGGGGCCTGCATGACGAGGCACCCGGCATATCCGGGCCCTGACCGAAATCCGACACTCCTTCGAATTGCGCGAAGGATGAATATGGAGCCAACGCTATGAGTTTGATCGAAATAACAGTTCCCGACATCGGCGACTTCAAGGACGTGGAAGTGATCGAAGTGCTGGTCAAGCCGGGCGACGAGATACAGCCGGAACAGTCGCTGGTCACGGTCGAGTCGGACAAGGCGAGCATGGAGATTCCGTCCAGCCATGCCGGCGTGGTCAAGGAAATGAAAGTCAAGCTCGGCGATAAAGTGTCGCAAGGCTCGGTCTTGCTGATGCTGGAAACAAAGGCAGATGCCTCGGCTCCCGCGCCTGCGCCAGCTCCGGCAGCAGCTCCACCGACTCCCGCGCCGCAGGCGACGCCATCCGCGGCCCCCGCACCTGCCACGCATGCCGGCGGTGCCGACCTCGAATGCGACATGCTGGTGCTTGGCGCCGGCCCAGGCGGCTATTCCGCCGCCTTCCGCGCTGCCGACCTGGGCATGGCGACCGTACTGGTGGAGCGCTACTCCACTTTGGGCGGCGTATGCCTGAACGTCGGCTGCATTCCTTCCAAGGCCTTGCTGCATGTGGCGGCGGTGATCGACGAGGCGGCGACCATGGAGGCGCACGGCATCGCTTTCGGCAAGCCGCAGATCGACCTCGACAAGCTGCGCGCATGGAAGGACAAGGTGGTCGGAAAGATGACCAATGGCCTGGCCGGCATGGCAAAAATGCGGAAGGTAAACGTGGTACAGGGCATTGGACAATTCCTGGATCCTCACCACCTGGAAGTCACCGCGGCCGATGGCGGCAAAAAGGTGGTGCGCTTCCAGCAGGCCATCATTGCCGCCGGCTCTTCGGTCGCGAAACTGCCTTTCGTACCCGAAGACCCGCGCATCGTCGATTCGACCGGCGCTCTGGAGTTGCGCGCGCTGCCGAAGCGCATGCTGGTGATCGGCGGCGGCATCATCGGCCTGGAAATGGCGACCGTGTATTCGACGCTGGGCGCGCGCATCGAGGTGGTCGAAATGCTGGACGGCCTGATGCAGGGCGCCGACCGCGACCTGGTCCGGGTATGGCAGAAATTCAATGAGAAGCGCTTCGACAAGCTGATGCTCAAGACGAAGACCGTCGCGGTGGAAGCGCTCAAGGAAGGCATCAAGGTTTCCTTCGAAAGCGCCGATCCCTCACAAGCGGCACCCGAGCCGCAGTTCTATGACCTGGTGCTGGTGGCGGTCGGGCGCAGTCCGAACGGCAAGAAAATCGCCGCCGACAAGGCCGGTGTGGCGGTGTCGGAGCGCGGCTTCATCAATGTCGACTCGCAGATGCGCACCAATGTGCCGCATATCTTCGCCATCGGCGACATCATCGGCCAGCCCATGCTGGCGCACAAGGCAGTGCACGAAGGCCATGTGGCGGCGGAGGCAGCAGCCGGGCAAAAGTCGCATTTCGACGCCCGCGTGATTCCCAACGTTGCCT
>JAEWBA010000172.1 GCA_023391395.1 Pseudomonadota bacterium | reverse complement strand
ATCCTGGACGGCGCCGAGACGCCGATCAGCGCCAGGCCGTTGCGCAACACCTGTCGCGTTGCCGCCAGCAAGGCCAGGCGCGCCTTCCTGGTCGCTTCATCGTCGACCAGCACGCGTTCGGCGTTGTAGTAGCTGTGCAGCTCGCCCGCCAGATCACGCAGGTAGAAAGCTACCTGATGCGGCCCGAGTTCGTCGAGCGCTTTCTGCAACATCTCCGGATACTCGGACAGTTTTGCCAACAGTGCGGCTTCGCGCGGCGAAGTCAGAGGTGACAGATCGACATCGGTCAGGCCCGACTCGTCGCCGCCCCATTGCGCAAATACCGAGCAGATGCGCGCATGCGCGTACTGGACGTAATACACCGGGTTTTCGTCGGACTGCGACAAGGCCAGATCGACATCGAAGACGAATTCGGTATCGGCCTTGCGCGAGATGAGGAAGAAGCGCACCGCGTCGCGGCCGCGCGTCAGATCGCGCTCGCCCTGCTCATTGACGGCGTCGCCGGCCGACCATTCGATCAAGTCGCGCACCGTGACATAGGAACCGGCGCGCTTGGAAATCTTCACTTCCTCGCCATTCTTCATCACCGTGACCATCTTGTGCAGCACATAGTCCGGATAACCCTCGGGGATGCCCAGACCGACCGCTTGCAGGCCGGCGCGCACGCGCGCAATCGTCCCGTGGTGGTCGCTGCCCTGCACGTTGATGACCTTGCCGAAGCCGCGCTGCCACTTGGTGATGTGATAAGCCACGTCCGGCACGAAATAGGTATAGGTGCCGTCGGACTTCTTCATCACGCGGTCCTTGTCGTCGCCGTACTCGGTGGTGCGCAGCCACAGCGCGCCATCCTGCTCGTAGGTCTTGCCGGCCTTGACCAGAGCCTCGACTGCGGCCGCCACCTTGCCGTCGGTGTACAGCGAGGATTCGAGGTAGTAGTTGTCGAACTTGACGCCGAAGGCTTGCAGGTCGAGATCCTGCTCATGACGCAGATAAGTCACGGCAAACTTGCGGATCGATTCGATATCCTCGGCGTCGCCGCTGGCCGTCACCGGCGCGCCATCGCTGGCAGAGACGGTCTTCTTCGCCAGAAAATCGGCGGCGATGTCGGCGATGTAATCACCGTTGTAGGCCGCTTCCGGCCATTGCGCATCGCCCGGCTTGAAGCCCTTGGCGCGCGCCTGCACCGACAGCGCGAGATTGCCGATCTGCACGCCGGCGTCGTTGTAATAGAACTCGCGTGTGACTTCGTAGCCTTGCGCCTCCAGCAGCGAAGACAGCGCATCGCCGAGCGCGCCCTGGCGGCCGTGGCCGACATGCAGCGGGCCGGTCGGGTTGGCGGAGACGAATTCGACCATCACTTTCCTGTCGGCGCCGGCCTTGCTCTTGCCATAGCCTTCGCCTTCCTGCAGCACGGTCTTGACCACCGCCTGCTTGGCAGCGGCGGAGACGCGCAGGTTGATGAAGCCGGGGCCGGCAATGTCGATGCTTTCGACCAGGCCGACGCGCGCCGGATCGTTCATCACGGCGGCGACGATGGCTTGCGCCAATTCGCGCGGATTCTTCTTCAGGGGCTTGGCGAGCTGCATGGCGATGTTGCAGGCGACGTCACCGTGCGCGGGGTCACGCGGACGTTCCAGCGCGACATGGGCTTGCAGGCCGCTGTCCGCAAGAAGAGGCGTGAGCGCAGCCTGGAACAGGTCGATGATCCGTTGTTTTTGTGAAGCGAGCATGGAAATTCGGATAGCCGGAATGCTGCCGCCGGCGAAGATTGGGAAGAAGAAGGATTATACCGGCTCGGGGCGGCGCCAAGGCACGCCCGACCGCTTCAAGGGGCGCCGCTGCCGGAACAATAGGCCCGCAGGAATTCCTCCAAGCGGAAGGCTTCCGGCTGCCAGGGAACAGTGCTCAGCCCGGTCGGATCGATGTAGAGATAGGTGGCGGCATGCAGTTTCTCGCCGGTGTCGAGCGTTACCGAAAGCACTTGACGGCGATATTCCGGGCCTTCGAAATTGTCCAGCGCCGCCAGGTCGGCGTCGTCGACGTCGAAATACAGTACGCCGCGCACGCTGGCGCCTGGAGCGGCGATCAGGCCCGGATAGCTCGCATTGCGCACCGCGAAGCGCGCGTGGCCGGCCACCAGAGCCGGTGCCGAAGGGTAGCGGCCGCACACCACGCGTTCCCAGACCGCCGCATACATCAGCGAGCCGTAGGTGAAGACGTGCTCAGGCATGCTACCTGCCCATGAGTGCGCTCACCTGGCTGTAGGCGATGACGCGATTGCGGCCATTGCGCTTGGCGCGGTAGAGCGCGGTATCGGCATTGGCCATCAGCTCGTCCGCGTCGCCGTGCAGCGAGGGCAGCATGGCGGCCACGCCGAAACTCGCCGAGACCACCGGCGCTACCTCGGACGCTTCATGCTGGATATGCAAGTCCAGCACGGCCTTGTGCATCTGTTCGGCCAGCTGCGCCGCGTCACCTATGGTGGTGGCCGGCAGCAAGACCGCAAATTCCTCGCCCCCCAGGCGCGCCACCAAGTCTGAGGAACGTTGCGGCACGACGCGCAGCGCGGCGGCGATCCGCCTTAAGCATTCGTCGCCGGCGGGATGGCCGTAGCGATCATTGTAGTTCTTGAACGAATCGACATCGATGAGGACCAGCGCCAGCGACTGGCCCTCGCGGCGCGCCCGGCCCCATTCCAGGTGCAGGCGACGGTCGAATTCGCGGCGATTGGGAATGCGAGTCAGCGCGTCCTCGGAAGACAGTCGGCCCAGCATTTCCACCGCCTGGCTCAATTCCTCGTTGCGGTCCTGTTCGCGCATGGCCGCGCGGAAGGCACGGCGACGGTCCTGCTCCATCCGGTAATTGGCGATGAGACTGATGATCGCCGAGCCGGTCAGCACCAGCCAGGAATTGAAGCGCACCTCGAGCGGAAACCGGTCCAGTTGCGCCAGCACGGCGGCGTAACTGGCCACGATGAGCAGCGAGCTGATGACGGCGCTGCGGAAGCGCAGGCTGATCATGATGTTGCCGAACAAGACCACCAGTACCAGGCCCGAGTAATAACGGCCGGCAAATTCATGCTTGCTCAGGGTGGCAATCCAGATAATGCTTAGCGCCACGCCGACCGTCATGGCACACATCAGCGCTTCACGTGCCGGCACACGGGCAAGCCGCGGCAATAGCCAGACACCCGCCAGCATCAGCGGCACGACCAGCAGAAAACGGATCGCCCAGGCCTGCAGGTATACGTCGGGAAGCATGAAGCGGTCGCTCAGGGCAAACGCCGCATACAAGGCCACGCCGAGGAAAATACTGGGGCGCAGTCCGCGCATGCGCCAGTGGTCCATCTGCGCCTGGAACTGCTGCTCCTCTTCCGCGGCAAGCGGCCGGCGAGGGCCGAACATGCCACGCAAGCCCACTCGCCAGCGACGCCACACGGACGCGGACGAGCGCTTCTCTTCCCTGGCTTGCAATCGATTTCGCGGCATGGAAATAGCGGAGAGCGCAAGGCATGCGCAGGACGCGCATTGCTTTATGGAAACCAAAGCGGCAGCTTAG
>JAEWBA010000118.1 GCA_023391395.1 Pseudomonadota bacterium | reverse complement strand
AATCGGTACAGGACCTGAACCGCTATCGCAAGGAAATTTCCGGCCGCCTTGGCCAGATGAAGCCGGCGTAAAGCGGAAATCTTCGTGTAAGCTCGAGCCGCAGTGCATCCACTGCGGCTTTTTTTGTTTGCCATGGCCAATTTCGAGAAGAAGATCTGTTCCCGCGCCGACCTGCAGGAGCGCGTCGCCCGGTTGCCGAAGCCGGTGGTGTTGACCAATGGGGTATTCGACATCCTGCACCGCGGCCACGTTACTTACCTGGCGCAGGCGCGCGCACTCGGCGCTTCGCTGGTGGTGGCCGTCAATACCGATGCCTCGGTGAAGCGCCTGGGCAAGGGCGAGGATAGGCCCATCAATTCCTGCGACGATCGCATGGCCATTCTGGCGGCGCTCGAATCGGTCAGCCTGGTCGTGCCTTTCGAGGAAGACACGGCGCTGGAAGTGGTGCAGGAAGCGCGGCCCGATGTCTACGTGAAGGGCGGCGATTACGACATGGCAGCCATTCCGGAAGGCAAAGCCGTGCTGGCATCGGGAGGGCGGGCCGTCGCAATCGATTTCGAACACGAGCGTTCGACCACGCGGTTGCTGAACAAGGTGCGACGGTCCGCCTCGGAGAAGCGATAGCCCGAAGACATTTCTGCGGATATCCGAAGTGCACTCTGGGGGTATCCCAAATTTGCCTTCATGCATTACAATACGCGGGCTTTCCTGTCATTGGGGAGTAGCCTCCTTCGCAATTGAAGGGAATGCGTCAACAGACTTGGCCCGCATCGGCCATGGCGCATTCGACCACCGGGTTTGGCGAGACCTTTGACATGTGTGCTTCCGTAACCAGGGATTGGGCGGGGAGCATCCATGTCATCGGTGTTTTCCCGCCCAATCCACCTGCTCTTCAATGGAAGCCTTCCTGGTATCAACCCTTGCCGTCACCATCGGTGAAATCGGCGACAAGACCCAGCTCCTCGCACTCCTGCTCACTGCGCGCTTCAAGCGCCCCTGGCCCATCATCGCCGGCATTCTGGTGGCGACCCTGCTCAACCACGCGCTGGCCGGCCTCCTGGGCGGATGGATACGCTCGCTGCTCGAGCCGGACACCCTGCGCTGGCTATTGGGGATTTCCTTTCTGGCGATTGCTGCCTGGGCGCTGGTGCCGGACAAGTTCGAGGAAGACGGCAAGTTGCGCAGCCATTACGGTGTGTTCGCGATCACCTGCGTCGCTTTCTTCCTTGCCGAAATGGGCGACAAGACGCAACTGGCCACCGTCGCCCTAGCGGCCAAGTATCCCGACCTGGTGCAGGTGGTGACCGGTACCACCCTGGGCATGATGATTGCAAATGTGCCTGCGGTAGTGCTCGGCAAGATTGCATCTCCGAATTTTCCGCTCAAGCTGGTGCGTTACGTCTCGGCCGGTGTCTTTGCCGCGCTGGGCTTGGCCGTGCTGCTCGGCTTTGGCGCCAACATGCTGAACTGAGGCGCCGGGATCTGGTGCGATGCGCGTAATGCGCTTGACCTTGCCACCGTGGGAAACCATAAAGTGGACGCTCCCTATTCATTGAAGGAGTCAGCATCATGTATGAATTGCATGTTGAAGGAATGACTTGCAACCATTGCGTCAGCACGGTTACCAAGTCGGTCCTGGGCGTGGACGGCGCGGCCAAGGTCAAGGTCGACCTGCCCACCAAGACGGTGCGCGTCGAATCGGATGCGGATCTTGATCTCATCAAGGACGCGGTGATCGATGCCGGTTATCCGGTGACCGGCGCCACCGAAGTCTGAAGCCGGATTTTCTAGAGAAACGGGGCGACCGTGCGCCCCGTTTTTTTATGCCTGCTTGCAGCGGCGCGCCTTCAACTGCATTCGTGACAGTGGGCTTCGGCAGGCGAAGACAGGCCCTGCAGGATGGGGCAATCCGGTCGCTGGTCGCCGGCGCAGGACTTGGCGAGGTGCTGAAGAGTGTCGCGCATCTCGGTCAGTTCTACGATGCGCCGGTTCAAATCCGCCACATGCGCTTGCGCGATCGCCTTCACGTCGGCGCTGGCGCGTTCCTGGTTCTGCCATAGCGACAGCAAATCCTTGATCTGCTCCAGCGAAAAGCCGAGGCTGCGGGCGCGCTTGATGAAGCGCAGGGAGTGCAGATCCTTGTCGCCGTAGATGCGATAACCAGCATCCGTGCGCTTGCCCGGCTGCATGAGGCCGATCGACTCGTAATAACGGATCATCTTGGCCGAGACGCCCGATGCGCTGGCTGCTTGCCCGATGTTCATGTGCTTACTCCTTTTCCTTTGCTTGCGCGGCCGGTTTCCAGCAGCGCAGCAACAGCGCATTGCCGACCACGCTGACCGAGCTGAATGCCATGGCGGCGCATTCTAGAGGCGAGCGACACAGGAGGCGCGGACATGGCCTCCATGTCCAACGAGAATTGCCGAGGCGCCGTTTCGATAGCGGAATTCAAGGATAGTGCATTGACCATGATCGGAGCCCGAGGAATGAGAACGATCATAGTGTTGACCCTCCCATGATGGGAGGGTCAAGCGATTTCTGCGGGGATGGAGAGAGGAGGGCCAGCGTTAGTGCTTTCCCTGCCCATGGGCATGCTCGCCGGCCGGCTTGTCTTCGATGGTGACGGACACCTCGACCTTGCCGGCTTTCTCGAAATCCAGGGTAAGCGGAAACTTCTCGCCGACCTTCAAGGGTTGCTTCAGGCCCATGAGCATCAGGTGATAACCATCTCCCGGTTTCATGGCCAGCTTGCCCGAAGCAGGGATTTCGATGGCGTTCACTTCGCGCATCTTCATGACATTGCCCGCCATGGACATGGTGTGGAGTTCCACCTTCTTCGCAACCGGCGAGCTGGCGCCCTTCAGTTTATCCGTGCTCTTGCCGGTATTTTCGATGCTCACATAGGCCGCGCCGGTCGGTTGCTTCGGTGCGGTGGCGCGTGCGTAGGGACGCTCGATGCGCAAGTCGCCGGCTTTGTAATCCTGGGCCAGGACCGGCACGGCGAAGCTGATAGCGGCGACGAGGCCGAGAATGGATTGGAATCGCATATTGCTCCTTCAGTAAAAATGGATTCAGGCGCCACCGGCATAGCCGTTTTGCCGCCAGGCTTCGTATACCACGACTGCCACCGTATTGGACAGGTTCAGGCTGCGGTTGCCTGGCCGCATCGGCAGACGGATACGCTGGCCGGCCGGAAAGGAATCGCGCAGGGCAGGGG
>JAEWBA010000087.1 GCA_023391395.1 Pseudomonadota bacterium | reverse complement strand
TTTGCTGCAGTCCGCCGCTGATGGCCACACGGAACTGGCGCGTCAGCACATCGTGGGAGACGCGGATGGTCTGGGACGCGCCGACCAGCTTGTCGTCAAACCAATACCAGCGTGGCCGGATGATTTCGACTTCGGTGGAGAAATACAGCGGTATGCCGCGCATCACCGCATCCTCCAGGCCCCGGTTGAGCTCGAAGGCAAAGCTGCTGACGAGCCGGTAGCCGTCCTCGGTCTTCTCGATGGCCGCGCGCGTGATGTCGACTCCTTGGGCGCGCGCCGGCACGGGCGAGAACGTCAATGCAAGCATCAACGTCGTCATCAGCAGGAAGAGAAGGGGATGGAAAGCTCGACGCGTCACTCGTTTGTGGCGGGCGCTGACGGCCAACAAGCCCGCTGGAAAAATTTTCGATGGATACTATCAGAGGCCGTTCTTTTGAAACAGGGCGTAGAACAAGCCATCGTGATCTTGTCGCCCATCCGCAACCGGTAGCAACTGCCCTGGCGTAGGCAGCCGCAGGGCTTGGTGACGCGCAGCAAAGGCGGCGGCTTGCTGCTCGGATTCGTGTGGCCACAGCGAACAGGTCGCCAGCAGCAATTTACCACCCGGCTCCAGCATGCGCCAAAGATTGTCGAGTATGCCGGCTGAAAGTGTTGCAAGCCGCTCTGCATCGTCCGGGCGGCGCAGCCAGCGGATGTCCGGATGGCGCCGCACGATGCCGGAAGCGGTGCAGGGCACATCGGCCAGGATGCGGGCAAAGGGCTTGCCATCCCACCAGTCGTCCCGGCTGGCGTCGCCGTGCAGCAAGCGTGCATCCAGCTGCAGGCGCTGCAGATTGTCGGCCACCCGCGTCAGCCGACCGGCGTCGCTGTCGAGCGCCGTCAAGTCGATGTCGGCGCATTCCAGCATGTGACCGCTCTTGCCGCCCGGAGCGGCGCAAGCGTCGAGCACGCGCATGCCATCGTGCAGGTCGAGCAGCGGCGCGGCCATTTGGGCGGCGGCATCCTGCACCGACACTAGGCCTGCCTCGAAGCCGGGAATCTGTGCCACCGGCAGTGCACGCTCGAGGCGCACGGCATCCGGTCCGATCGGCTCGGCCGCCAGCGCCTGGCTTGCCAGCAGGGCCAGATATTCGTCGCGCCCGGTCTTGCGCCGGTTCACGCGCAAGGCCAGCGGCGGGGCGCCGTTACCCACGCGTAGGATGTCCTGCCATTGGTCCGGATAGGCGGCGCGGGTCGCCTCTATCCACCACTGCGGGTAATTCCAGCGGGCGACCGGGTCGCGCATCACTTCGTCCAGGAGAGGGGCACGTTCGCGCAGAAAGCGCCGCAGGACTGCATTGACCATGCCCTTGGCATGCGCCATGCGCGGCTCGGCGCCGGCCGCCGCCACCGCCTGGTCCACCACGGTGAAGGCTTCGTAGGGCGGTCGCTCTCCCACGGTGTCTTCCTCGGTATCGGCCAGCAGGGCGAGCGCGCAGCACAGCATGGCATGCAGCACGGGCGGGGCCGGCGGCTTGTTTGCCAAGCGCCGCAACAGCGCCTCTGCGCGGCCCAGGCGGCGCATGGTGCGATAGGCGATGTCCTGCATGGCGCCGCGCGCTGACGGCGGCAATTGCGGATGCTCGGCAAACCGGGCACTCAGGGCCTGGGGTAGCGCCGTGCCGGCGCGCACGCCGGCGACCGCCTGGGCCGCGCCGAGCAGGGCGAAGGCGAGCGAATCGGTTTTCAAGCGGCTGGAGGAGCGGGAGGTGGGCACTGCGGTCTCGATTCAATAGGGGCGAGCGCCAAGGCGGGAAAGGGCAGTAGGCGCTTGCGGCGGTCAGGCCAGCCGAGATTGTAGCCGCCGCAGCGGGATTCAGCCGGCGGCTTGTCTCGAAAGCGGCGCGGCGCCCATGCTGGTCGTCAGCCACTGGCGCACCTGCTCGAAGACCTCCTGTGCCTGCGGCTCGTTAAAAATCTCGTGATACAGGCGCTCGTAGCGGTGCATGGTGCCAATGCCGGGTGCCAGATTGGCAAAAAAACGGTCGCTGCCGGACGCGTCTACCAGGCGGTCATCACCGGCCACCAGCAGCAGCGCCGGGATCGCCAGCTCGCCTGCATGCGCCTGCGAATAATCGACAGCAGCCAGCATGGCATCGAGCAGGCGCGCACTGATGCGGGAATGTACCAGTGGATCGGCACGATAGGCGCGCTCGACGGCGGGATCATGCGAGAGGTAGCGGGTTTGCAGGCCATTGGGCACGCCCAGTCCCGGCGCCAGGGAACGCAATAGTTTTCCCAGAAGCTGCTGCGGCTTCGACAGTGGCAGGGCGAGCGCTGGCGAGGACAGGATCAGGCCGCGCAGCGGCGAGCAGGCCGCCGTGGCGAAACGCGCCGCGAACAAGCCGCCCATGCTGTGCCCGAAGAGGATCGGCGGCGTGTCGAACTGGCGCGCGAAATCGTCGATCACCAGCTTGGCGTCGCGCAGGATCGCTTTCTCGTCCGGCACGTCGCCGCGAGCCCCGTCGGAACGGCCGTGGCCGCGATGATCGTAGGCGCGCACCGACCAGCCGCATTGATTGAAGAAGCGCACCACGTGCGCATAGCGGCCGCAATGCTCGCCCAGCCCGTGCATCAGCACCACGCCGCCGTGAGCGGGGCCGGCATCGTCAAGCATGCTGTCGGCGACAAAAAGCGCCGTGCCGTCCGCCGCACGCATGCGCAACTCGCGCAGCGCCACCATCACACGCCCCACATTACGTCTTTGCCCTTTTTCTCGGCCATGCGCAGCATTTCCAAGAGAGGAAAGGCGCGGGTGGCGAAACCGACCCCTTCGCTAACCTCATGTTCTTCTTCGGGCTCGCCCGCTTCGGCGCGGCGCGCCCGTTCTTCCTCCTGGCGCCGGCGGATATCGTCAATCTCCTGTTCCACGCGGGCAATGGCCTGTGGAATTTCGCCGGCGGTGATGATGCCGCGCTTCACGTCCTTGTGCAGCAGGTCGAGGATGCGCTTGGCATGCTCTTCATACATCAGCACGTCGGCTGCGGCCTTGGATTTGAATGTGACCAGCATGGGAGCTCCCGTGATTGTCATGGCAGAACGATAGCATGGCTTGAGCGGCTTTCCCTATGCTTGGCGCAAAGCCTGAGCCGCGCCTGCCCTCCGGAAAATTTGCCTCACTCGCTCTTGAACGAGGTGAAAAAGGTATCGAGCGCATCCGGCGTCAGAGCATTCTCCGGGCCGAGCGCAACCAGTTGGAAGACGCGCTTTCCGCGAGCGATGAAGCGGGCGGACAAGTCCTTGCGCCGTCCGTCGGCCCCCGTTCCTACGGCGACCAGTTCGATCATCTCCGGCGCACCGCCCGGTCCGCTCGCCGTTTCACGCTGCACCGTGCCGCCCAGATTCTTGAGCAGCGCAGTCTTCATTGCGGTCAATGCATGCGGCGCCTGCGCATCCTCCGGCAAGTCCACCACGCCGACGGCGAAGGTCGTGCCGTCGACTTCGGCGGCAGTCATGGTCATCGTCACCTGGAGCCCGTCGAGATTGATGGGGCGCGCCAGCGAAGCAGGCTTGGCCGGCAGCAGGATGGAATAAGGCGCGCCTTCGCCGCGCACTTCGCGCCAGTCGTATTGCGGGCTGCAGCCAAGCAAGGCAAGCACGAGCAGGGCGCAGCCAACTGCCCGCGGGTGGAAGGAGGTCGATTTCGGCATGGTCGGAAGTGAGAAAGTGCAGATGCGGCAGCCGAAAGAAAAGGCGCCACCGTGCTTCGATTATAAGGAAACGCGAAGACGGTGGCGCCTGGCAGGGCCGTTGAATCTTCTAATGAAGTTAGCTGGCGCTCTTCAGGTAGTTCCGGATTTGCTGGCGCGCGATGGCGAGCAGGTTGCCCATCGCCAGATCCACGTCAACCAGATGTGTGCCCCAGTCGGAAACGATGTGGCCGCCCACCATGAGGTCACCGGGCAAATCCGCCCCCTTGGCTGCATAGGCCGGTTTCACGGCCACCGAGAGGTAGGAAGCGCCATTCTGTTCCACGCATTCGGCGGTCACCATGTCGGTCGCGACGTAGGGCGTCTGCACTTTCTGGGTAAACGCTTCCCAGCCCTTGTTGCCGAAAGGCTGCCCAACCACGTTGATCTTATGCGGCAGGTAGGAATGGAGCTCGCCGCGTCCGCCGGACAAGGCCGCCGGATTGGTGCACGCCGCCGTATTGCCATCCTTAAGACGGCCAAACATACTGGCCGGAGAGGGTGGTGCGTTCTCCCGGAAACTGACGTAGGAAATGACGCAACCGGTCTGTCCAGCCGAGCGGCATAGCGGGATTTGTTGAAAATGGCCGCCGCTGTCCTTGCCTTTCGGGACGCCGACATTGGCGCCAATCAGGTAGGCGGAAATCAGTTGACGCTGAACCGGTTTGCCCTCGATCTCGTTCTTCAGCAGGTCGATCAGCACATAGGAGCCCTGCGAGTGTCCGATCAGGATCACGCCCCTGCCCTTGTTGTCGTGCTTGAGATAATGGTTCCAGGCATCCACCACATCCAGATAACCCAACTTGAGATCGACGCCACTCGGCTTCCCGCTCAGCATGGCACGCAATCCACCGAGGGTGATCTGACGGTACATTGGCGCGAACAGGCGGCATTCGGAACCGAAGCGGGCCAGTTGTTCCTGAACCGCACGCTTTTCTTCAGGGCCTGGGCTCATATCGCTATTGGGGGTCGGGTCCAGCGAAACGGTCGGGTACACATAGAAGCAATCGACCGGCGCCTTCGGATTGGCGGCCCAGGTTTCACGTGCCCACTCGCCGTTCGGCAGAAGCCTGGATGCAGTCAGGTCGGTCGAGCACGCCTCGTTATGCTCCGGACGGCACAGCCAGTTTTCCGGTTTGCCGTAATCGTTACCCGCTTTCGTTGCCGTTGCGGGCGAGCTCTTTGCGGCCGCCGGTGCGGAGGCGGTGGGCGCCGGCGGAGGTGATGAACTGCAGGCAGCGAGCAGTGATGCTGCCAGAGCGGTCGCGAAAAATGCCTGTGGCAGGCGTAGTCGATCCGTATGCATGAGGTCTCCTCCATCTTTTTATGTGGCGGGTATATGTCGGCCGGTCGTCCGCTTCATTGCCGGTCGATGCCGCATCTTCCGGAGGAAGCGCACGAAGCCGGGC
Source organism: Pseudomonadota bacterium (assembly GCA_023391395.1). GTDB lineage: Bacteria > Pseudomonadota > Gammaproteobacteria > Burkholderiales > Burkholderiaceae_D > Noviherbaspirillum. The sequence goes on along the minus strand of JAEWBA010000087.1, from coordinate 1,481 downwards.
CGTGGCTTATGGCGCAGGCAAGATTACCATGGGAACCATGGCGTCCAAGCCGATCCTCGCCGTACGGTGTGGGGCTTATTGTTCGCGCAGGGCACGCCGGTATTGAATGGCTTCGGCCACATGGGTCTGGCCGATGACGGTCTGGCCGGCCAGGTCGGCGATGGTGCGTGCCACCTTGAGCACGCGGTGATAGGCGCGCGCCGACCAGTTCAGACGAGCCATGGCGGTGCGCAGCAATTGCTCGGCGCCAGCGTCGGGGCAGCAATGCCGATCGATTTCGGTTGCCGACAGCGCATGGTTGCCCTTGCCCTGGCGTGCCAGTTGCGTTGCGTAGGCATCGGCGACGCGCGCGCCGACGGCGGCGGAAGGCTCGCCGTCGGCCTGTTTCATCAACTCTTCCTGCGGCAAGGCGCCGACCAGGATCTGCATGTCGATACGGTCCAGCAGCGGGCCGGAGATGCGGTCCTGGTAGCGCGCCACCATGTCGGGCGTGCAGCGGCACTTGTTCGAGACATGGCCGAGATAACCGCAGGGACAGGGATTCATCGCCGCCAGCAATTGGAAGCGCGCCGGAAAATCGGCTTGCCGCGCTGCCCGCGAAATCGTGATCCGGCCCGATTCCAGCGGTTCGCGCAGCACTTCCAGCACGCGCCGGTCGAACTCCGGCAACTCGTCGAGGAAGAGCACGCCGTGGTGCGCCAGCGAAATCTCGCCGGGGCGCGGGGTGCCGCCGCCGCCGACCAGCGCGACGCCGGAGGCGGTATGGTGGGGTGCGCGATAAGGCCGCATCTTCCAGCGTGCCATCGAAAAGCCGCCCGCCAGCGATTGCACGGCCGCTGACTCCAGCGCTTCCTCATCCGTCATGGGCGGCAGGATGCCGGGGAAACGCGCGGCCAGCATGGACTTGCCGGTGCCGGGCGGGCCGATCATCAATATGCTGTGTCCGCCGGCGGCGGCGACTTCCAGTGCCCGCTTGGCCTGCGGCTGGCCCTTGACCTCGGAGAAATCGGGATGGCTCGTCCGTGCGCGAGCCGTGCCGGCCACATGCCGCGATAGACGCGTCTCTTCGCTTGTGCCGGCAAAGTGGGCGCATACCTGCAGCAGCGAATCGGCCGGATAAATCGCGGCATCGGTGACCAGCGCCGCCTCGTCGGCGCTTGCGCGCGGCAGGATGAAGGCGCGTTGCCGGCCCGCGTGGTCGCCGGCGCGACGCATGGCATAAGTCATCGCCAGCGCCCCGCGTATCGGACGCAATTCGCCCGACAGCGAGAGCTCGCCGGCAAACTCGTAGCGGTCCAGTTCTTCCGCCGGCATCTGGCCCGAGGCCGCGAGGATGCCGAGCGCAATCGGCAGGTCGAAGCGCCCCGATTCCTTGGGCAGATCGGCAGGGGCGAGGTTGACCGTAATGCGACGCGCCGGAAATTCGAAGCGCGCATTCTGCAGGGCGGCGCGCACGCGGTCCTTGGATTCCTTCACCTCGG
>JAEWBA010000078.1 GCA_023391395.1 Pseudomonadota bacterium | reverse complement strand
CGGTTCGCCGCCGAACAGCTTGATGGTATCCATGGTCGCCATCGCCAGGCCGGCGCCATTGACCAGGCAGCCGATATTGCCGTCGAGGGAGATGTAGGCGAGATCGAACTTCGAGGCTTCGACTTCGGCCGGATCTTCTTCATCCAGGTCGCGCATGGCAACGATGTCGGGATGACGGAACAACGCGTTGGAGTCGAAATTGAACTTGGCATCGAGCGCGATCACTTTGCCGTCGCCGGTCAGGATCAGCGGATTGATTTCGGCCAGGGACGCGTCGGTTTCCCAGTAAGCCTGGTACAGGCCCTGGAACTGCTTGCGCGCATCGGCAATGGAAGCGGCCGGCACGCCGATCTTGGCGGCGATGTCGTCGGCGTCGGCATCGGTCAACCCGGTGGCCGGATCGATGACCACCTTGTGGATCAGCTCGGGATGCTTTTCAGCGACTTCTTCGATGTCCATGCCGCCTTCGCTGGAAGCCATCATCACAACGCGCTGGGTCACGCGGTCGGTGACCATGGAAACATACAGTTCCTTCTTGATGTCCGCGCCTTCTTCGATCAGCAGGCGGCGTACCTTCTGGCCTTCGGGGCCGGTCTGATGGGTCACGAGCTGCATGCCCATGATGGCGTCGGAATATTCCTTGACCTGATCGAGGGACTTGGCGACCTTGACGCCGCCGCCCTTGCCGCGGCCGCCGGCATGGATTTGCGCCTTGACGACCCACACCGGACCGCCCAGCGTCTCGGCAGCCTTGACCGCCTCATCAACGGAGAAGCAGGGAATACCCCGCGGAACCGTCACCCCGAACTTGCGGAGAATTTCTTTGCCCTGATACTCATGGATTTTCATGCGAGCTTCCCTTCAGACGCTTATTGGAAAAAACAACCTGTTTGACTAGATGATGACGGCTTGACGCCACGCCGAAAACGGGCGCGGGGCGCGTCGATTGCGGCAAGTTCCGGGGCCTGCAACGTGAGCGGACGCATCCCGATTGCACGCATCGTCGCGTGCAGCGGCGTCCTCGGCGGCACTGGCGTGCCCGGGTGCGCGGCGGGATGTCGAAGATAAGGGCATAAGAATCAATGCCGGTGGAGCGGCCGGAGTCAAAGCCGCATTTACGTGTCGTCGCCGCAGCTTCTACGGAGACAGCCGCTCATGCGGCGCTGCAAAAAAACGGCAGTGTAGCACAGGAAAAGCGGCCTCCGCCATTTCGAGGTTTCGTTATTGGCAGCTTTGGAGGGAAGAAGCGGGATGCCTGAAGGCCTCGGGAAGAGGACGATGTTGCAGTACGGAAATAAATAAAAGCTTACTCCATGACCATGGCTGGCAGAGTCGCCAAGAGCGCCGGTTTAATCGTCTTCGCTCGCTCGCATGGCATGACGGATAGCGTCGGCAGAAAAACCACGCTGCTGAAGAAAGCGCATTTGCTTGGCGCGCTCGGCGGCATCCGCCGGAGGCTGTCCGAACTTGCGGCGCCATACTTCCCGCGCGCGGTTTGCCTCATCCTCGCGCAAGTGGGTCTTCAGGGTTGCCAGATTGTCGGCGTCGATCCCGTGACTTTGCAGTTCGGCGAAGATTTTCTGATTGCCGAAGCGCGCGGCACGGCGATGGATCAGGGATTCGGAAAAGCGCGCATCGGAGAGAAATTTGCCCGCTTCCAGCCAGTCCAGGAGGGCTTCGACATCATCGCCTTCCTGAGCGTGGCGCATCAGCTTGCGCGCCAGTTCCAGCCGGCTGTGTTCACGGGCCGACAAATACTTCAGGGCACGCGCCTTCAGACTCATCTGCAGCTTTGCCATGGTGTTCCGAAGGCGCGGCCCTTCTCACGTGAAGTAATCGTTACATGCCAAGTGCGGCGGGCTCTTCGGCAAGCCGGCCACGCTTGTCGTCACTCCTCGACCTTGGCGGGATTGGCGGGAGCCAGTTCGGGCACGCCGAGGGCAGCACGAACCTTGTTCTCGATCTCGCGCGCCAGTTCCGGATGCTCTTTCAGGTAGTTGCGCGCATTGTCCTTGCCCTGCCCGACACGTTCGCCGTTATAGCTGTACCAGGCGCCGGACTTCTCGACAATCTTGCAGTCCACGCCGAGATCTAGAATCTCGCCTTCGCGCGAGGTGCCTTCGCCATACAGGATATCGAAGTGAGCTTCCTTGAAAGGCGGCGCGACCTTGTTCTTGACCACCTTGACCTTGGTCTCGTTGCCGATCACTTCGTCGCCGGACTTGATGGAGCCGGTACGGCGGATATCCAGGCGCACCGAGGCGTAGAACTTCAAGGCATTACCGCCGGTGGTGGTTTCCGGATTGCCGAACATGACACCGATCTTCATGCGGATCTGGTTGATGAAGATGACCAACGTATTGGTTCGGTTGATGCTGCCGGTGAGCTTGCGCAGCGCCTGCGACATCAGGCGCGCCTGCAGACCCGGCAGAGAATCGCCCATGTCGCCCTCGATTTCCGCACGCGGCGTCAAGGCGGCGACGGAGTCGATGACCACCATGTCCACGCTGCCGGAACGCACCAGCGCATCGGTGATTTCCAGCGCCTGTTCGCCCGTGTCCGGCTGCGAGATCAGCAGCTCCGACAGGTTGACGCCCAGCTTTTGCGCATACACGGTGTCCAGCGCGTGTTCGGCATCGATGAAGGCGCAGGTGCCGCCCAGCTTTTGCATTTCGGCGATTGCCTGCAGCGTCAAGGTGGTCTTGCCGGACGATTCCGGGCCGTAGATTTCCACTACCCGGCCGCGCGGCAAGCCGCCGACGCCCAAGGCGATGTCCAGGCCGAGCGAGCCGGTCGAGACTACTTGTACTTCTTCGGCCACGGCGCCGTCAGCCATGCGCATGACGGAACCCTTGCCAAACTGCTTTTCGATCTGTGCAAGCGCGGCCGCCAGGGCCTTGCTCTTTTCGGGATTGAGTGCGGTTTTCTTGTCGTCCATGAATGGCTCTCTCGACAGTTGAATTAAGGACAGCGGTCAAGCACCGATGCTGGAGTGCGCCGCGCTTTCGACAGCGGATACAGCACTGTATAAAAAAACAGTGGTTTGCGCAAGCCTTGTTTTCGAAATCCGCAAAAAAATTTGAGCGCAGCTTCCCGAGGTCGGAACCTGGCGAGAAGCCGCCTTATTGGCTCAAAGCACGATAGTTTGCACTTCCTCACCCTGGCGCTCGCGGATTTCTCCGATCCGCGTCACGGTTTCACCCGCCGCCTGCAACTGGGCGATAGCCGCATCCGCATTTTCCTTGGCCACGATGACGGCCATGCCGATGCCGCAATTGAAGACGCGATGCATTTCGGCATCGGCCACTCCACCATGCTGTTGCAACCATGCAAACAGCGGCGGCATGGTCCACGCGTCACGGTGCAGGACCGCGGTCAGCTTGTCGCCCAGCACGCGCGGCACGTTTTCCACCAGGCCGCCTCCGGTGATGTGGGCCATGCCTTTGACTTCCAGTTTTTCCATCAATGCCAGCATCGGCTTCACATAGATCCGGGTCGGCTCCAGCAGCACATCGGCGAGCCTGCGGCCATGGAAATCGGCATTCAGGTCTGGCTGGGCCACGGAAATGATCTTGCGCACCAGCGAATAGCCGTTGGAATGGGCCCCCGAGGACGCCAGGCCCAGCACCACGTCGCCGGGAACGATCTTGCTGCCGTCAATGATTCTCGATTTCTCGACGGCGCCGACCGCGAAGCCGGCCAGGTCATATTCGCCTTCCGGGTACATGCTCGGCATTTCCGCCGTCTCGCCGCCGATCAGCGCACATCCGGCCAGTTCGCAACCCTGGGCAATGCCCTTGATGACATCGGTCGCCGAGGGCACATCCAGCTTGCCGCAGGCAAAGTAATCCAGGAAGAACAGCGGCTCGGCACCCTGCACCAGGATGTCGTTGACGCTCATCGCGACCAGGTCGACACCTACTGTGTCATGCTTTTTCAGGTGGAACGCGAGTTTCAGCTTGGTGCCGACGCCATCGGTGCCGGCCACCAGGATCGGCTCCTTGTATTTCTTGCCGATTTCGAACAAGGCGCCGAAGCCGCCTATCCCTCCCATCACGCCTTCGCGCATGGTGCGCTTGGCAAACGGCTTGATCGCCTCGACCAGGGCGTCGCCGGCATCAATATCGACGCCTGCGTCGCGGTAGGAAAGGGAAACGGGGGAGGAGGAACTCATGATGTGGTTACTAGGCGGTAAAATAAGCGGTTATAACGAAACACGGCCGAAGAGCAAGCCGCTATTCTAACAAACCGACCCCGTTTATCCTCTGTCCATTCTTCGCCCAAAAGCCTCCCATGCCGCTTTTTCTCAGTTCGGAACAAAAGCAGACCCTCATCTGGCTGGTCGTGGGGGTGGTGCTGGCCGCGCTGCTGGTGCATCTAGGGCCGGTTCTGGCGCCCTTCATCGCCGCCGGGGTGATTGCCTATGTGCTGAATCCGGCGGTGGACAAGATGGCATCGGAACGGATCGGCAAATTCCGGGTGCCGCGCTGGCTTGCCGTGGTCGTCGTGCTGTTGCTACTCCTGTCTGCGATCCTGGCCCTGATCCTGATCGTGGTGCCCATCATGCAGAAGCAGATTCCGCTGCTGCAGGCACAAATCCCCAATTCCCTGGCCAAGCTGAACGCCTTTCTGGCGCCCCGGCTGGCCGAATTCGACATTCACATCCAGCTCGACATCGAGAATATCAAACGCGTCGTGACCGAGTACTTCGCCGCCAGCGGTGACGAACTGTGGCGCTCGGCTCTGGCCTCGGCCCGGGTCGGCGGCATGGCGGTGCTGGGCTGGCTCGGTACGCTGGCCCTCGTGCCGATCGCATTGTTCTATCTGCTGCTCGAC
>JAEWBA010000050.1 GCA_023391395.1 Pseudomonadota bacterium | reverse complement strand
GGGACGTGCTGCGCAAATACACGCCGGACACCAAGCTGATTTTCGTCGGCGACGCCACCATGAGCCCGTATGAAATCCTGCAGCCGGGCGGCTCGGTTGAATACAACAACGAAGAAGCCGGCGCGGTCTGGCTGCAGCGTTTTGCCAGCACCTTCCCGCACTTCATCTGGCTCAACCCGGAACCGGAAGGCTTGTGGCAATACCGGCAGTCGATCGCGATCATCCGCCAGATTCTGAACAACCGCATGTTCCCCGTCACCATCGATGGCCTGGAACGCGGGATGCGGCTGCTTAGCAAGTAGGCGGAGAAGTCTACGGCGTCGGCCGGGCGCTCGAGCTTCGCACTTCCCGGATCTGTCATCCCGAGCGGAAGCGAGGGATCTCCTTTTTGCGCATTGTTATCACAGCGCGAGATCCCTCGCTTCGCCCGGGATGACAGGACGCTTTCTTGAGGAGCCGAGTCGATGGGGCGAGTTATCGCCTCAGCGCAGGAAAGGCATGAACTTCTTCAACACGCTGACCAGGTTGGGCCCGGCCAGCGGCTTGGTCAGGTAACCATCGGCACCGGCTTCGCGGGCGCGCGGCGCATCGTAGTGGAAGTATTTGTTGATGAGAAAGATCACCGTGATCTTGGTATCGCGTTCCCTGTCCTTGAGGGCACGGCACAGCCTATAGGGATCGACGCCGGGGGTGGAGGTGTTGAGGATGGCCACCGCCAGGGTCTGCTTTTCGCATGCCTCGATTGCCTGGCTCTCACTGTCCGCCCAGGCGACCGGCGTGTCATAGCGGCGCAGCAGCTTGCCGACGTAATCGCGGAAAGCCGGATTCTTGTCCACCACCAGCACGGTTCCGTTTTCCGGCAATTTGGCGCGCATGCGCTCGTACACTGCCGGGTCGGTCAAGTCGACATCGAGACGGTCGCGGCGGCGCCGTTCTGGCACGGTCACCACGTCGGATGCCTCCAGGCGCGACAGCGCATCGGCGCGCTTTTCCACCAGGTCGTCCAGCGCCTCGAAAACCTGGTGCCAGCGGATCGGCCGCTCAACGCGGACATAAGGCATTTCCACGCTGGGCTTGCCTACCAGGAGCGCCGGGCGGATCGGGCTCGGCTTGAGGTCGGCCAGGGCTACCAGCGCGCGCAATTCATCGGCATTGGCGATGTACAGGTCGGGATCCTGCAGATTGTCTTCGCCCAGCCGGAAATAGCCATAACCCTTGCCTTGCTCGATCGCAAAGGTGTTTTCGAAGGCATCCGCCTCCTCAGGCGGGAATCCGATCAGCCGGACGGCGAAGGGAAAACTGGTCTGGGACATGGAGCGTCATTTTATAAAGGTTTTCTTCCGCCGCACCACGTTCACGTCGCTGGGGCAACGAATTTTGTTGTATTGCAGCATACCGGCTTTTATTTCTTTAATGCAACCCCTCAGCGAGAAGGCACGCAGCGATGCGGCATTTTTCATTAGAATGCAGGGGCTTTGCGGGCGGCGCGGCGCCGCCGCAACACCGAATTCACGGCATCTTTCTGCCCCCACTTGAATGGCAACCAAGAAATCTACCGACTACAGCGAATCCTCCATCCGCGTCCTCAAGGGACTTGAACCGGTCAAGCAGCGACCGGGCATGTACACCCGCACGGAAAACCCGCTGCACATCATCCAGGAAGTGATCGACAACGCCTCCGACGAGGCGCTGGGTGGCTACGGCAAGAACATCGCGGTCACGCTCAATGCCGACGGCAGCGTCAGCGTCGAGGATGACGGTCGCGGCATCCCGGTCGGCCTGCACCCTGAAGAAAAGGTGCCGACCGTGGAAATCGTGTTCACCCGCCTGCACGCCGGCGGCAAGTTCGACAAGGGCTCGGGCGGCGCCTATTCCTTTTCGGGTGGCCTGCACGGCGTCGGCGTCTCGGTCACCAATGCGCTGTCCAAGCGCCTGGAAATCACGGTCTGGCGCGAAGGCAAGGCGCACGACATCGTCTTTGCCAATGGCGACGTGGTGGAAAAGCTGAAGTCGCGGCCGCTGGCACGCGATGAAAAGAAATCCGGCACCCGCGTCACCGTCTGGCCCGATCCCAAGTATTTCGATTCTTCGGCAATTCCGCAGGCGGACCTGCAGCGCCTGCTGCGCTCCAAGGCGGTGCTCCTGCCCGGCGTGAAGGTCACCCTGACCAACGCCAAGACCGGCGACACCCAGAGCTGGCAATACGATCAGGGCTTGCGCGGCTACCTGGTGGAATCGCTGGCCCAGGCTTCGCACGCCGAGCCGCTGATTCCGCTGTTCGAGGGCGAGCAGTACGCGGGGGCCGAAGCCGACGGCTTTGCCGAGGGTGAAGGCGCGGCCTGGGTGGTGGCCTGGACCGAGGAAGGCAACGTGGTGCGCGAGTCCTATGTCAACCTGATTCCGACCCCGGCCGGCGGCACGCATGAGTCCGGCTGGCGCGAAGGCCTGTTCGGCGCGGTCAAGAGCTTCGTCGAGATGCATTCGCTCTTGCCCAAGGGCGTGAAGCTCCTGCCGGAAGACGTGTTCGCGCGGGTGTCGTTCGTATTGAGCGCCAAAGTGCTGGACCCGCAATTCCAGGGCCAGATCAAGGAACGCCTGAATTCGCGCGACGCGGTGCGGCTGGTGGCGGCCTTTACCCGGCCGGCGCTGGAGCTTTGGCTGCACCAGCACGTGGATTACGGCAAGAAGCTGGCGGAACTGGTCATCAAGCAGGCGCAATCGCGCCTGCGCTCGGCGCAGAAAGTCGAGAAGAAGAAATCCTCCGGCGTGGCCGTTTTGCCGGGCAAGCTGACCGATTGCGAATCCGACGATACCGCGCGCAATGAACTGTTCCTGGTTGAGGGCGATTCCGCCGGCGGCTCGGCCAAGATGGGCCGCGACAAGGAATTCCAGGACATCCTGCCGCTGCGCGGCAAGGTCTTGAATTCCTGGGAAACCGAGCGCGACCGCCTGTTCGCCAATAACGAGATCCACGACATCGCGGTGGCGATCGGCGTCGATCCGCACGGTGCGAACGATACGCCCGATCTGTCCGGCCTGCGCTACGGCAAGATCTGCATCCTCTCGGATGCCGACGTCGACGGCTCCCACATCCAGGTGCTGCTGTTGACGCTGTTCTTCCGGCACTTCCCGCAATTGATCGCGCGCGGCCACATCTACGTGGCGCGTCCGCCGCTGTATCGCGTCGATGCGCCGGCGCGCGGCAAGAAGCCGGCGCAAAAGCTCTATGCGCTGGACGACGGCGAGCTGGCAGCGATCGAGGACAAGCTGCGGAAGGATGGCGTCAAGGAAGGCGGCTGGACCATTTCGCGCTTCAAGGGCCTGGGCGAAATGAATGCCGAACAGTTGTGGGAAACCACGATGAACCCCGACACGCGACGCCTGTTGCAGGTGGCGCTGGGCGACTTCGACTTGGCCGCCTCGGAAAACCGCTTCAACATGCTGATGAGCAAAGGCGAGGCGGCAGCGCGCCGCGCCTGGCTCGAAGAGCACGGCAACGAAGCGGAAGCGGATATCTGAGGCGATGCGGCGCAGCCTGCCCCTGTTCGCACTCCTGCTCGGGCTGGCAGCCCTGCCCGCCCGCGCGGACATTTACGGTTATGTCGATGACAACGGCGTCGAACACTTCTCCACCGAGAAGCTGGACAGCCGCTACCGCCTGTTCATGAAGGGCGGCAAGGTGTTCGACAGCGCCAGGCCCTATGCGCTGGCACCGCTACCGGCCGGCGCAAGCAACAGCGCGCAGTTCAAGTATCTGGCCGAGCATCCGGGCCTGAAAAAATTCGAGCCGCTGCTGCTGCAAGCGGCCGAGGATTTCGAACTCGACCCGGCACTGCTGAAAGCGGTGATGGCTGCCGAATCCGCCTTCAATCCGCTCGCCGTATCGCCCAAGGGCGCTATCGGCCTGATGCAGGTGATGCCGGCCACCGCCCAGCGCTACGGCTTGCAGGGCGACCGTCGGCGCACGCTGGAACAAAAGCTAGCGGACCCGAATATCAATATCCGCCTCGGTGCACGCTATTTGCGCGACCTGCACCAGCTCTTCCCCGGCCAGCCGCACCTGGTGGTGGCGTCCTATAACGCCGGCGAAGGCGCCGTCCAGAAGTACAACAACAGCATTCCGCCCTATCCGGAGACGCGCAATTACGTGCAACTGGTGACGCAGTTCTACCAATTGTACCGGCCCGCCGCGCAACAGCTCGGCATCACCGTCTCCGACGCCGCTTCCGCGACGAAGCGCATCCGCATGACCATACCGGCGCGGCGCAGCATGCCGCCGACGGTCCTACAACAGTACGTGGAAACGCAATGACTGAACAAGCCGCACTCTTTCAAGACATGCCTTCCGGCGACGGCGAAGCGCTGACGCTCGCCAGCTTCGCCGAACGCGCCTACCTCGACTACGCCATCTCGGTGGTCAAGGGCCGCGCCCTGCCCGACGTCTGCGACGGCCAGAAGCCGGTGCAGCGCCGCATCCTCTACGCCATGCACGAACTCGGCTTGAACGCCGCCGCCAAGCCGCGCAAGTCGGCCGCCGTGGTTGGCGACGTGCTGGGCAAGCTGCATCCGCACGGCGACCAATCGGTATATGACGCACTGGTGCGCATGGCCCAGGATTTCTCGCTGCGCTATCCCCTGATCGATGGCCAGGGCAACTTCGGTTCGCGCGACGGCGACGGCGCAGCGGCGATGCGCTACACCGAAGCGCGCCTGACGCCGATTTCGAAGCTGCTGCTGGACGAAATCGACATGGGCACGGTCGATTTCCAGCTCAACTACGACGGTTCGACCGAGGAGCCCAAGCTCCTGCCGGCGCGCCTGCCTTTCGTGCTCCTGAACGGGGCCTCGGGCATCGCGGTCGGCCTGGCCACCGAGATTCCCTCGCATAACCTTGCCGAAGTGGCGAAGGCGGCGGTCGCCCTGATCCGCAATCCCAAGCTCTCGCATGCCGAGCTGATGGAATTCATCCCCGGTCCGGATTTCCCCGGCGGCGGCCAGATCATCACGCCCGCGTCCGTGATTGCGGAAATGTACGAAAGCGGGCGCGGCAGCCTGAAGGTGCGCGCGCGCTGGAAGATCGAGGATTTGGCGCGCGGCCAGTGGCAGGCGGTGGTGACCGAACTGCCGCCCGGCGCCTCGGCGCAAAAGGTGCTGGAAGAGATCGAGGAACTCACCAACCCCAAGCTCAAGCTGGGCAAGAAGTCGCTGACACCGGAACAACTGGCCCTGAAGCAGACCCTCCTCTCGGTGCTCGACACCGTGCGCGACGAATCCGGCAAGGATGCGCCGGTGCGCCTGGTCTTCGAACCCAAGTCGAAGAACCTGGACCAGACCGACTTCATGAACATCCTGCTGGCGCATACCTCGCTGGAGTCGGGTGCCTCACTCAATCTGGTGATGATAGGAGGCGACGGCCGCCCGCGCCAGAAGCCGCTGACCGACATCCTGCGCGAATGGATCGATTTTCGCTTCGCCACCGTCACGCGGCGCACGCAGTTCCGTCTGCAAAAGGTGGACGACCGCATCCACATCCTCGAAGGCCGCGAGGCGGTGCTCTTGAACATCGACAAGGTGATCAAGATCATCCGTGAATCGGACGAACCGAAGCCGGCATTGATCGCCGCCTTCCGGCTCTCCGATCGCCAGGCCGAAGACATCCTGGAGATCCGCCTGCGCCAGCTGGCGTGCCTGGAAGCGATCAAGATCCAGCAGGAGCTGGCCGAGCTGCGCAAGGAAAAGACCACGCTGCACGACCTGCTCGACAATCCGGCCTCGATGAAGAAATTGATCATCAAGGAGATCGAGACCGATGCCAAGCAGTTCGGCGACGCGCGCCGCACCCTGATCGAAGCGGCGGAGCGCGCCGTGATCGAACAAAAGGTGATCGACGAGCCGGTGACGGTGGTGATTTCGCAAAAGGGTTGGGTGCGCGCGCGCACCGGACATGGCCACGATCCGTCGCAATTCGGTTTCAAGGCCGGCGACGGCCTGTACGGTGCCTTCGAATGCCGCACCGTCGATACCCTGCTCGGCTTCGGCTCCAACGGCCGCATCTATTCGGTGCCGGTATCCGCCCTGCCCGGCGCGCGCGGCGACGGCGTGCCGATGACCACGCTGGTCGACCTCGCCAGCGGCACCCACCTGCTGCACTACTACGCCGGTCCGGCCGATGCAACGCTGCTGCTGGCCTCGACCGCAGGCTATGGTTTCACCGCGAAAGCCGGCGACATGATCAGCCGCGTCAAGGCCGGCAAGGCCTTCATCACGCTGGATCAAGGCGATGCGCCGCTGGCGCCCTGCGAAGTGGCCGGCAATGCCAGTGCCATCGCCTGCCTGTCCGAGAAAGGCCGCCTGCTGGTATTCGGCCTGGATGAAATCAAAAGCCTGTCCGGCGGTGGCCGCGGCGTGATCCTGATGGAGCTGGAAAAGAATGAAAAACTTCTGGCCGCGCAAGCGATCAGCCAGAAGGGCGTGGTCGTGTCCGGCACCGGGCGCGGCGGCAAGGCGCAGGAAGTAAATCTGTCGGCGTCTTCGCTGGCGAACCACATCGGCAAGCGGGCGCGCAAGGGGAAGGCGCTGGAGTCGAAGATCAAGGCAGCGGAGCTGAGCGCGGCGAAGTAGATGCACCTCCAATCTGCGCCGAGAACCGAGCCGGCTCCATCAGTCGTGGAAACTGGGAGGCTGCGCATTCGCCCTCTTGAAGAAGATGATGTTGAAGCGCTGCTGGCTGTCTATGGCGATGCCCTTGCCATGCGGTGGGTCGGCAACGGCGATACGCTCGATCGCGCACAGTGCGAACAGTGGATTGAGATCACCCGCCGCAACTACGAGCGCTACGGCTATGGCATGTATGCCATCGTCGAACGTGCTTCCGCTGAGGTAATCGGATTCTGCGGCCTGGTGCACCCGGGCAGTCAGCCTACTCCCGAACTCAAGTACGCCCTGCTTCGCCGCGCCTGGGGCAAGGGCTTTGCCACGGAAGCCGCAAGCGCGCTGCTTGCTTTCGGTGCCACCCGCTTCGGCCTGCGCACCATCATCGCCACCACGGCGCCCGAGAATTCGGCTTCGCACAAGGTTCTGCGCAAAGCCGGCATGCGCCAAGGCGAACTCAGGACCGATG
>JAEWBA010000085.1 GCA_023391395.1 Pseudomonadota bacterium | reverse complement strand
GTCCACATCGACTTCGGTCGCATCGTTCAGGAAACGATCGAGCAGCACTGGCGAATCGTTGGAGACCTTGACCGCTTCGCGCATGTAGCGCTCTAGATCGCGCTGTTCGTGCACGATCTCCATCGCGCGGCCGCCCAGAACGTAGGAGGGACGCACCACCAGCGGATAGCCGATTTCCTGCGCTAGTTCCAGCGCTTCAGCCTCGGTGCGCGCAGTGCGGTTGGGCGGCTGGCGCAGGCCGAGGTCGTTGAGCAGCTTCTGGAAGCGCTCGCGGTCTTCGGCGGCATCGATCATGTCGGGCGAGGTGCCGATGATGGGCACGCCGTTGGCTTCGAGGTCGAGCGCCAGCTTCAGCGGCGTCTGGCCGCCGTATTGCACGATCACGCCGTAGGGCTTTTCCTTGTCGACGATTTCCAGCACGTCTTCCAGCGTCAGCGGCTCGAAGTACAGCCGGTCGGAAGTGTCATAGTCGGTCGACACGGTTTCCGGATTGCAGTTGACCATGATGGTCTCGTAGCCGTCCTCGCGCATCGCCAGTGCCGCATGCACGCAGCAATAGTCGAATTCGATGCCCTGACCGATGCGGTTCGGACCGCCGCCCAGCACCATGATCTTTTTATTGCCGGTCGGCTGCGCCTCGCACTCTTCCTCATAGGTCGAATACATATAGGCGGTCTTGGTGGCAAACTCGGCCGCGCAGGTATCGACGCGCTTGTAGACCGGGCGGATGTTCCATTCGCGGCGCATGTCGCGCACCGCGGTGTCGGTGGTCTTCAGCAGCTTGGCCAGGCGACGATCGGCAAAGCCCTTCTGCTTGAGGCGGAACAGGGTGTCGCGATCGAGCGAATCCAGCGACTGCTTTTCCAGCCACAATTCGATATCGACGATTTCCTTGATCTGCGCCAGGAACCAGGGATCGATGTGCGTCAGCTGATGCACTTCCTCCAGCGAGAACCCCTGGGCGAAGGCGTCGCCCACATACCAGATGCGCTCCGGTCCGGGCTCGCCGAGTTCTTCCTCGATGGTCTCGCGGTCGGTGGTCTTTTCATTCATGCCATCGACGCCGACTTCCAGGCCGCGCAGGGCTTTCTGGAAGGACTCCTGGAAGGTACGGCCAATCGCCATCACCTCGCCCACCGATTTCATCTGCGTGGTCAGGTGGCTGTCGGCCTGCGGGAATTTTTCGAAGGCGAAGCGCGGAATCTTGGTGACCACGTAATCGATGGTCGGCTCGAAAGACGCCGGCGTGGCGCCGCCGGTGATCTCATTGCGCAACTCGTCCAGCGTGAAACCGACCGCCAGCTTGGCGGCGATCTTGGCGATCGGGAATCCAGTCGCCTTCGACGCCAGCGCCGAGGAACGCGACACGCGCGGATTCATCTCGATGACGATCATGCGACCATCTTCGGGATTGACCGCGAACTGCACGTTGGAGCCGCCGGTATCGACGCCGATCTCTCGCAACACCGCCAGCGAGGCGCTGCGCATGATCTGGTATTCCTTGTCGGTCAGGGTCTGCGCCGGTGCCACCGTGATCGAGTCGCCGGTATGCACGCCCATCGGGTCCAGGTTTTCGATGGAACAGACGATGATGCAGTTGTCGGCCTTGTCGCGCACGACTTCCATCTCGAACTCCTTCCAGCCGATCAGGGATTCCTCGATCAGCAGTTCGGAGGTCGGCGAGGCTTCCAGGCCGCGCTTGCAGATGGCTTCGAATTCTTCCGGGTTGTAGGCGATGCCGCCGCCGGTACCGCCCATGGTGAAGGAGGGGCGGATGATGACGGGGAAGCCAAGTTCCTTCTGTACCGCCCAAGATTCTTCCAGAGAATGGGCGATGCCCGAGCGCGCTGAACCCAGGCCGATCTTGGTCATTGCGTCCTTGAACTTCTGCCGATCTTCCGCCTTGTCGATCGCCTCGGGCGTGGCACCGATCAGTTCGCACTTGTACTTGTCGAGCACGCCGTTGCGCCACAGGTCGAGCGCGCAATTGAGCGCGGTCTGGCCGCCCATGGTCGGCAGGATCGCATCCGGGCGCTCCTTGTCGATGATGCGTTCCACCACTTGCCAGGTGATCGGCTCGATATAGGTCACATCGGCCATCTCCGGGTCGGTCATGATGGTCGCCGGATTGCTGTTGACCAGGATGACCTTGTAACCTTCTTGGCGCAGCGCCTTGCAGGCTTGCGCGCCGGAATAGTCGAATTCGCAGGCTTGGCCAATGATGATCGGGCCGGCGCCGATGATCAGGATGCTTTTTATGTCTGTGCGCTTAGGCATTTTTTTGTTTCTCCATCATCGCCACGAAGCGATCAAACAGGGGGGCGACGTCGCAGGGGCCGGGCGAGGCTTCCGGGTGGCCCTGGAAGCAGAAGGCCGGCTTGTCGGTGCGGGCAAAGCCCTGCAGCGAACCATCGAATAGCGACACGTGCGTCACTCGGCAATTGGCCGGCAGCGAATCGGCATCGACCGCGAAGCCGTGGTTTTGGGAAGTGATCATCACTTCCTTGGTATCCAGATCCTGCACCGGATGGTTCGCGCCGTGATGGCCGAACTTCATCTTGAAGGTGCGGGCGCCGGAAGCCAGCGCCATGATCTGATGGCCGAGGCAGATGCCGAAGGTTGGAATTCCACGCTCGATCAATTCCTTGGTCGCCGCGATGGCGTAGTCGCAGGGCTCCGGATCGCCGGGCCCGTTGGCGAGAAAAATGCCATCGGGATTGAGAGCCAAGGCTTCGGCTGCGGACGCCTGTGCCGGCAGCACCGTAATCTTGCAGCCGCGCTCAGCCAGCATGCGCAGGATATTGCGCTTGACGCCGTAATCGAAGGCGACCACGTGGCACTTGGACGCAGCCGGCTTGCGGAAGCCTTCGCCGAGCCGCCACTCGGCCTCGGTCCATTCGTAGGGCGTCTTGGTGGAAACCACCTTGGCCAGATCCATGCCGGCCAGGCCGGAAAAGGACTTGGCCAGCGCCAGCGCGGATTCCGCATCGGCGCCGTCGCCGGCAATGATGGCGCCGTTCTGCGCACCTTTTTCCCGCAGGATGCGGGTCAGCTTGCGGGTGTCGATGCCGGCCAGGCCGACCACGTTCTGCGACTTGAGGTAGTCGGACAGGCTTTGCGTGGAACGGAAATTCGAGGTCAACAGCGGCAGGTCCTTGATGATCAGCCCGGCGGCATGGATCCTATCGGCTTCCGTATCTTCCGGATTGACGCCGACATTGCCGATGTGCGGATAGGTCAGCGTGACGATCTGACGGCTGTAGCTGGGGTCGGTGAGGATTTCCTGGTAGCCGGTGATGGCCGTGTTGAACACCACTTCGCCGATCGTCTGACCGGGAGCACCGATGGAATAACCTCGAAAGATCGACCCGTCTGCGAGCGCAAGGATGGCCGGTATGGATTGGCCAGAAAAAAATGGCAGCAAGGGTAACTCCTGAGATGGTTACCGCCGCTGCGCCGCGCCGCATCAACCGCCGCCGGCCGGGCGCAGGCAGGGGCTTGCGCAGGTGGCGAGAGGTCTTTTCGGGACGAGATGGAAGAGGTATGCGCTACGGCGGAAGAAATTGGCTAAACCGGAAGATTATAGCCGAGATGGCGTTTCACGGCAATTTGCAGGTTTAACGAAAAGGAGAGTCCACGACTCTTGCGCCAGGAAAATTCGCCGCTCAGACAGTGAGCGCAGCAATGCCGGCGCGGGCAATCTGTACATCCTCGGCCGACTTGACGCCGGAAACGCCGACCGCGCCCACGCATTGTCCATTGACCATGATCGGAACGCCGCCCTCCACCATGCCTTCGAGGACCGGGGCCGTCATGAAGGAATAACGGCCGTTGTTGATCATGTCTTCGTAGATCTTGGTTTCGCGACGGCCGAATGCGGCGGTTTTCGCCTTGGCTTGCGCCATGGCGATGGAGATCAGGGACACGCCGTCGCCGCGCTGCAGCCACAGCAGATGACCGCCGTCATCGACTACGCAGATCGTCACGGCCCAGTTATTGGCCTTGGCTTCCGTTTCCGCCGCAGCGGCGATTTTCCGGGCATCGTCCAGCGTCAACACCTGCTTCGATTGCATTGCAACTCCTCGTCAAGAAGCGGGGATTGTACGACAGGCCATGGCCGCCCGAACAGGTGGACGGATTTCGTAAAGTGCGCGGGAACTATTGCCGGGCGCGCTGCAAGGCCAAGTCGACCAGCGGCCTCAGGTCCGGCGGCAGCTTGTCGACATGCGGCAGCACCTGCTCGCGCCTGCCTTCCCTGATCCATTGCACCAGCGTCGCGAGGTCCGGCGCCTGCGCGTCTGGGAGCGATGCGCTGACTGCGCGCTTGCCGTGGCTCAGGGCCTGTTCTTCTTCGGGGCCAACGACGCTCACGGCGGCACGATCGAAGCCCAAGCTAGCACGGCGCACCGCAGTCGCGCACATGGCTTCCAGGGTCGCGCCTTGCGGGCCGCAATCGGCGAGCGAGGACAGACCGACACTGATAACGAAGGACATCCGCTCATCCTTGAGCAGTTGCGCCGCCGCGATGGCGCGGCTGACGCGATGCGCGAAAAAGCGCGCCGCATCGAAATTGATGCTGCCGGTAGCCAGCAGAAATTCGGCTTCGCCGGTCTTGGCCACGCAATCGGTCTGGCGCACGGTCTGCTGCAGCAGGCGGCCGATGGCATCGAGCACCGCAGCCGGCGGCACGCTGGCTGCGCCATCCAGACCATTGCGCTTCAAACCGATGCGCACATTCAGGACCACGAAATTGCGGCCGCCCTTCTTCGCACTCGCCAGCAAGGCTTTGGCCTGGGCGTGGAAATCCTCGATGGCGGGCAGCGAGGGCGCGGCCTCGGGAGCCGAACGCACCAGGGCTTCCAGGCTGCGTTCGAATTCCTTTTGGGTGGTGACCAGTTTGGAGAGAATGTCCAGGCGCGACAGCAGTTGAGCCGTGCCTATGCCCTTGGTGATCAGGTCGGTGGCGCCGGCTGCCTTGGCACGCGCCCGTTCTTCCTCTTCGTCGCTGCCCGATACCACTACGACCGGCATTTCCCGGATGCGGGCGATCTTGGAATTGCGGATGCGCTGCAGCAAGCCGTAGCCATCGAGCTTGGGCATGGTCAGGTCGGTGATCACGACCCGGATATTGGGATCGAGCAGCAGGGCTTCCCAGGCCTGTTCGCCGTCCAGCGCCTCCTTGAACTCGAACATGCCCTCGATGTGCTTGATCAGCGTAGCGCGCACGATGCGGGAATCGTCGGCAATGAGTACGCGCGGCTTGACGGGGATATCTATAGAGCTATCGGTAGCCATACCGTCCTGAATATATGGG
>JAEWBA010000033.1 GCA_023391395.1 Pseudomonadota bacterium | reverse complement strand
CGAGCCACATGTCGGGATGGAAGGCAAGGCGTGCCATGGTGCGCCAGAACGGCAGACGGGCAAAGACGCCTTCGATCGCCGCATCCAGCGCATGGGTGACAGCGACGGAGCAGTTGCGGCGGGTCAGGTTGTAAGTCGTATCCCGCCCATACTCGCGCCAGAAATCCCGCAGGTAGTCGGGGTTGAAGTTGCGGAAGCGGATGCGGAAGGTCGAAGCGCACTCGGCCGCCACTTCCTCAGCATAAGAGGGAAACCATTTTCCCGGCACGTCGTTGTCGTCGACGGCGCGCACCGCCTGCAGCATTTCCTGCGGCTTGATGATCATCGGGTCGCGGGGATGGTGGCTGATGTAGAGGTCGCCGCATTGCAGGGCCGCGTGGCCGGTCGAGACATTGCCCTTGCGCGACAGCCCGGCAATGTAACGCTGGATGATGGGCAAGCGGACCGGGTCGTGCAGTCCTTCCAGCGCCGTCCAGATGTAAACCGTCAATTCCCTTGGCCGATGGTCAGGCGTGCCGCCGATGCCGCCCTTGGCGGGGCTGCCCGCATTTGCCGCTTCATTGAACAATTCGATGGCATGCAGGCGCGAGCCGGGCGGCAAATCCTTGAGCCGCCAGGCGCCGCGCGCTACGACCAATCCGCCGGCGATCAGGCCCAGGCCGATGCAGATCGATACGTTCAGGCTGCTGGGCAGCGGCCAGTCGGAAACCAACAGCATTGCCATGGCCAGATAGCTGAGACCGATGGCAAGCGACAGGCGCCATTTCCGGTAGCGGACCAGGAGGCTCGAGGCGATGCGCAGCAAGCCGTTGAAGATGAAGGACGCCGCCAGGATGACCCAGGTGGCGATCGAGTTATCCCAAGGGAAGTCGAGGATCAGGCAGGAACAGACGACCATCGCGAAACCGCGCGCCAGTTCGAAGCGCCTGCGGGCGGCGTTGTGCGTGGCGCCGACCACCATGGCGACCAGTCCTTCGATAAGCAGAATGAGGCCCAGCGTCCAGGTGGCGATGTCGGCAATTCCGTCGACCAGGTCGAGCAGGACGGCGGTGCCGGCGACGATGCCGGCCGTGCCGAGAGCGAAAAAGATTTTCCAGCGCGCGACGATGGCATCGGCGCCGAACAGGATGAGGGCCAGTCTAAACATGATGAAGGCTAGGAGGGAAGCGGCGTGCGTCGGGGAAGAGTGGGGCTACACGAGAAGAAAAAATGCGGCTGCTCATGGTAGCAAGGCGTTTTCCGCGATGCAATCGCGCGCATGGCAGCCGAGATGCAATCAGTAGCCCGATGGTAGGATGGCCACATTGGCAGAACATTTATTTGGCAAGGAAACCGAATGGCGATCATGGATGAACAGGAAGAACTGCGGCTCAAGCTGAACCGGGAAACCGCAAGACTGGCATGGTCCGAGCTGGAGCGCCATTTCGCGGCCGGGGCGGTGATAGCCGTCAGCGATGATCTGGACCTGATCGAGGTGGCGGCACGCATCGCCAACGACGATACGGCACCGGTCTCGCAATGGATGGCGGAAAACCGGCTCGGCAAGGTATCGGATGCGCAGGCGAGCGCCTGGCAGGCGGCCGACGCGGTGCTATGGGCGGTCGTGGTCAAGCCCTGGGTGCTGGTACAGATGCGCGCGTCCTGACGCGGTATCGCAAGCGCGAAGACGGGATTCAAGGGAGAAAACGAGATGAGCATTGCAGACCTGCGCGGCAAGCGCGTTCTTATCACCCAGGCCGAGGATTTCATGGGGCCGATGTTGCGCGAGGTGTTTGCCGAACTCGGCGCCGAGGTGGTTGCGGACAGACAGCCGCTGGCCGACCCCGAGCTGCCCGCAGCCATCGTGCGTGCCGCAGGCCACATCGATGTCTTGGTCGCGCACCTGGCGCTGCCGGCCCCTTCCACGCCCGCGGCCGAAGTCGGCGAGGAGGAATGGCGCAGCATGTTCACCCACATGGTTGATCCGCTGCCGCGTCTGGCACGCGCAGTGCTGCCACAGATGATCGAGCGACGTTCCGGAAAGATTCTGGTGATGGGCAGTGCTTCGGCCTTGCGCGGGATGAAGCGGGCCTCGAGCTATAGCGCCGCACGTGGCGCGCAGCTGGCCTATGTGCAGGCGCTGGGCGTCGAAGTGGCCCCGCACAATGTGCAGGTCAATGCGATCGCGCAGAATTTCGTCGAGAACCCGACTTATTTTCCGCCGGAAGTGCAGGCCTTGCCGGCCTTCCAGGAGCGACTGAAACGTGAAGTGCCGCTCGGACGTCTGGTATCGGCGCGCGAGGATGCGCAATTCGCCGCCTATCTGTGCAGCGAGGCGGCGAACTGCTTCGTCGGCCAGGTGTTCCCGGTGTGCGGCGGCTGGGTCGGCCGCTGATGCACGGGCGCGGAGTGGTCAGCGGCGATGCCGCTCGCGCGACAGGTCAGGTGTCTTGTCACGGTCGCTGACCTCGTTGTCGATCTCGCCGATGACTTCCACGTGGTCGACATCGATGTCGTTGCCGTCGGCGCGCGTGGCGTCGCGCGAAGCGGCCGCAGTTTCGCCGCTGCCGGTGGAATCGCTATCGCTGTCGAGATTAGCATCGCCGATATCCGGTCCGGCAGTGAGGCCGGCCGTGCCGTCGTCGGGATCGGACGTGGTGCCCGTTTCCAGGCCCAGGCCCACCTGACCGCTCATGCCGGGTCCGCCCTGGATATCGCTGCCGCTGTCCGAGCTGCCGCTGGGGCCGAGCGCTTCGGTGCCATGGCCCTTGTCGAGCACGCGATCAGGCTCGTTGAGATTTTCCGGATTCAGGCTGCTTTGGGGTGTTTTCGCGTCGCTCCCGCGCGGTCTTGGCATGGTCATGATCTTTCTCCTTGCGTTGGAGGGAAGCGCCTCGCGCCAGGCGCGCTGGCCTTTTCCCTTCGGTAAATCGGTTGGAGACAAGGGCCGCGATAAAGTTTCGACAATCGGCGCCGCGGAATGTGTGCTTGCGCTATGGCAAGCGCATGGGGCGCCGGTAAAATGAAGCATTCCGTTTTGTTTTGCCCTGGTCTTGGA
The DNA here is from genome assembly GCA_023391395.1 of Pseudomonadota bacterium. Lineage (GTDB taxonomy): Bacteria > Pseudomonadota > Gammaproteobacteria > Burkholderiales > Burkholderiaceae_D > Noviherbaspirillum. Next base: position 1,707 of record JAEWBA010000033.1, on the reverse strand, counting down.
CGCGCCGCTGCGAAAAATCATCCATTGCGATTGCGACTGTTTCTATGCCGCAGTCGAGATGCGCGATGATCCTTCTCTGCGTGGCCGCCCCTTGGCCGTTGGCGGCCGTCCGGATCAACGCGGCGTGGTGGCGACCTGCAATTACGAAGCACGGCGTTTCGGCGTGCGTTCCGCCATGTCCACCGCCCAAGCCTTGCAGCGTTGCCCGGATCTGGTCGTGGTGCCGCCCAACATGGAAAAATACCGGGTCGCGTCGCGCCAGATTCTCGCCATCTATCGCGACTATACGGAACTGGTGGAACCCTTGTCGCTCGACGAGGCTTACCTCGACGTATCGGAGGCGGCGCACTTCAAGGGCAGCGCGACCCTGATTGCGCAGGATATTCGCAAGCGCATCGCCGCAGACGTCGGCATTACCGCTTCAGCCGGCGTTGCGCCCAACAAGTTTCTCGCGAAGATAGCCAGCGACTGGAACAAGCCCGACGGCCTGTATGTGATCCGGCCACAGGACGTCGATGCGTTCGTCGCCGTTCTGCCGGTCGACAAGCTGTTCGGCGTCGGCAAAGTCACGGCGGCTAAGCTGCATCGCCTCGGCGCAAAAACCTGCGCCGACCTGCGCGACTGGCCGTTGGCCGAGCTGCAGCAGCATTTCGGCAAGTTCGGCGACAGCCTGTACCGGCTGTGCCGCGGCACCGATCCCCGCGCGGTCTGTCCCACGCGCGAGCGCAAGTCGGTCAGCGTCGAAGAAACCTTCGCCAGGGATTTGCCCGATCTGGCCGCCTGCGCAGAACAATTGCCTGGCCTGCTGGAGATGCTCGCCCAGCGCATGCGGCGCGCCGGCGTGGAAGGGAAGGTGCACAAGCTGTTCGTGAAGATCCGTTTCGCCGATTTTCGCCGTACCACCGCCGAGTGTGTCGCTTCATCGCCGGATCCTGAGCAATTCGTGAAACTGCTCGAAACCGCATTCGAGCGCGGCCGCAAACCGGTGCGCCTGCTTGGCGCGGGAATACGCGTTGCCGCCGGCGAGGACGAAGTGCAGCTCGGCCTGTTTGCCGATGCAACAGGATGAAAATGCTGCCGACGCGAGCGCCTTGCGCGTGTAGAATGGCCCGCTCTTCCGTGAAAGGCATTTCCCTCCATGTGGTTCAAGAATCTGCAGATCTACCGTCTCACCGCTCCCTGGACTCTTACTACGCAACAGCTTGAAGACAGCCTGGTCAAGCAGGCCTTCATGCCTTGCTCCAGCCTCGACATGCAGTCGCAGGGTTGGGTCTCACCGCGCGACAACGGCATGCTGGTGCATGCGGTCAATCACCAGTTGCTGCTGCAGCTGGACACCGAGAAGAAGCTGCTGCCAAGCTCCGTCATCAACCAGGTGGCCCGGGCGCGCGCCGCCGAGCTGGAAGAGCAGCAGGGATTCAAGCCGGGCCGCAAGCAGATGAAGGAAATCAAGGAACAGGTCACGGATGAACTGCTGCCGCGCGCTTTCAGCATTCGCCGCAGCACCCGTGTCTGGATCGACCCCGTCCATGGCTGGCTGGTGGTCGATGCGGCTGCCGCCAACAAGGCCGATGAAGTGTTCAAGCTGCTCTTGAAGTCACTGGAAAGCCTGCCTTTCGCCGCGCTGCGCACCGAACGCTCGCCGCTGTCGGCCATGACGGACTGGCTGGCCGCGGACGAGGCGCCCGGCGGCTTCACCGTCGACCA
>JAEWBA010000027.1 GCA_023391395.1 Pseudomonadota bacterium | reverse complement strand
CTTCAATTCCCTGGATGAAGCCTTGTCCTTCGTAAAACATCCCGGGCGCTGGCTGGTCGCCGAGAACGGCGCCCTGAAGCCGGGCGAAGTCTATAAGGTCGGTGTGCGCATGGGGCTGGACGTGGCCCGCCTGCCCAAGCCCTTCCAGGTCAACGCGCTCAACAACAGCGACTGGCGCATGTCGTCCGACTGGGCGTATTTTCTCTACAGGGCGGAATAGCCGTGCCGCGTATCCTGCGTTATTTCCTGGTAGTGGGCGGAGCGGCGGTCAGCATTCTGCTATTCCTTCTGGCGTCGGCCTCCGAGAACTCGGCCTTCTTCGACCAGCATTACCCGATGCTGCTCGGCTTGAACGCCCTCATGGCGGCCGCGCTGCTCGGATTGGTGACGCTGCTGCTGGCGCGCCTGTACCGGCGCTACCGCAGGCGCGAATTCGGCACGCGCTTGATGGCGCGACTGGTCCTGCTATTCGCCGTGGTCGGCATCCTGCCGGGGACAGTTATCTACATGGTGTCGGTGCAATTCGTGTCGCGCTCCATCGAATCCTGGTTCGACGTGCGCGTCGAGTCGGCACTCGAATCCGGCCTGACGCTGGGGCGCACGGCACTCGACGCCTCGCTGGACGACTTGGGCGCCAAGGCACGCAGCATGGCGCTGGAACTATCCGAGCGGTCGGAAGCGGCGCAGATCACGCAGCTCTCGCGCCTGCGCGACCCCTACCAGGTCCAGGAAGCCGCGCTCCTCACCGCCAGCGGCCACGTGATCGCCAGCGTCGGCGGCGACCTCGGCTTGCTGGTGCCCGATATGCCCAGCGCCTCGATGCTGCGCCAGGCGCGGCTGTCGCGTGGCTATTTCGCCATCGAAAGCGCAGATCCCCACGACAAAGCGGATGGAAATGCCTCCGGCATTCGTCCGGGCATGCCGGACGCGCACGGCGGCCTGCGGCTGCGTGCGGTCGTGGCCATCCCCGGCTCCAACAACGCCCTGCTGCTGCAAAACGAGACGCGCTACCTGCAACTGATCCAGCAGGTGCCGCCCCACCTCGCCGCTAATGCCGAGGCGCTGCGCGCCGCCTACAGCGAATACCAGGAGCGCTCGCTGGCGCGCTCGGGCCTGCGCAAGATCTACATCGTCACCCTGACCCTGACCCTGCTGCTGGCGATCTTCGGCGCCATCGCCGCAGCCTTCCTGATCGCCGGCGACCTCGCGCAACCGCTCCTGGTGCTGGCCGAAGGCACCAAGGCGGTGGCCGAAGGCAACCTGTCGCCGCGCCCCATCGTCACCAGTTCCGACGAACTCGGCACGCTGACGCAGTCATTCAACACCATGACACGGCAGCTGGCGGAGGCGCGCGCCTCGGTGGAAAGGAATCGCACCGAGCTGGAAAACGCCAAGGCTTATCTGGAATCGGTGCTGGCCAACATGTCGGCCGGTGTGATGGTGCTGGACGGCCAGTTCAATCTCGTCACCTGCAACGAATCGGTGGAGCGCATCCTGCTGCGCGACTTCGATCCCCACATCGGCAAGCCGCTGGCCGGCATTCCCGGCCTGGAACCGCTGACGCTGGCAATCACCAATGCCTTTTCCGAGCAGAGCGCACGTGCGGCCGGAAGCGACAGCGGCGCAGACGGCCACTGGCAGCAGCAGATCGAGGTGCCCCGCCGTACCGTCGTCGCCGCCGGCATCGATGGCGACGACCACATCACCCTGCTGACGCGCGGATCGCATCTGCCGGTGGATGGCGGCACCGGCTACATCGTGGTATTCGACGACATATCCGACGTGATTTCGGCGCAGCGCTCGATCGCCTGGGGCGAAGTGGCGCGGCGCCTGGCGCACGAGATCAAGAACCCGCTGACGCCGATCCAGCTCTCGGCCGAACGTCTGCAGATGAAGCTGGAAGACAAGCTGGCGCCGCCCGACGCGGCGATGCTGGCCAAGGGCACCGGCACCATCGTCAATCAGGTGACGGCGATGAAGCGCATGGTGGACGACTTCCGCAATTACGCAAAAACGCCGCCGGCCGTACTGTCGCCGCTCGACCTGAATGCCCTGGTCGAGGATGTGCTGCATCTGTACGTGGGCGACGAGCGCCACATGATCCACGCCTCGCTGGGCGCCGGCCTGCCGCGCATCATGGGCGACGAGACGCAGTTGCGCCAGGTGATCCATAATCTGTTGCAGAATGCGCATGATGCGGCGATCGAGCATGGCGCGACGCCGCGCATCGACGTGGCCACGGAAGCGGTGCGCTACCAGAGTTCGGACGGCGCCCGCCATACCGCGGTGCGGCTATCGGTAGCGGATAATGGTCCGGGCTTCTCGCCGAAGATCCTGGCACGCGCCTTCGAACCCTATGTCACCACCAAGCCGCGCGGCACCGGACTTGGCCTGGCGATGGTCAAAAAGATCGTCGACGAGCATGGCGGACGCATTGATATACAGAATCGCTCAAATGAACCAGGCGCAAAAGTGGCGATTTTGCTGTTAAAGTTAGCGCCAGACGGCAACAATGGGTAATAACCCTCTTACATTTAACTTGCTTTGAACAGGGGCCACAAAACTACAACCAAGCAACCTCAGGCAACAAAAGGGAAGTAACGAAGGCGAGCATATGGCAAATATCCTGGTAGTCGATGATGAAATGGGCATCCGCGAGCTGCTCTCGGAAATTCTGGGCGACGAAGGCCATGTCGTCACCACGGCGGAAAATGCGCAGCAGGCGCGCGAGCTCCGCGCCGCCAGCACGCCCGACCTGGTCCTGCTCGACATCTGGATGCCGGACAC
>JAEWBA010000005.1 GCA_023391395.1 Pseudomonadota bacterium | reverse complement strand
ATCACCGGCGCCATCGTCGGAGACCGTATGGAAAACAACAATCAGGTGGCCAGCCAGCAACCGGTGCAACGTTGCCGCAGCGTCGACCATTGGCAATCGCGTACCAATGGCTATTCGGTCACCTATGAATACCGTGGACAGACCTATACCACCATGCTGCCCTACGATCCGGGCGAGCGCGTCCGCTTGCGCGTGTCCGCTACCCCGTACTGATTCCCGACTTGCGTCTTGCGCAGTTTCCTGATCGCCGCCGCGCGTGCACATGCCGGCGGCGATTTGCATCAATTTCCCTCAATTTGGAATCTTGTGAGGGGAACAATCCCCCGCTTCCCCGGTCAGCCACACAAGTTCAACTAACAATGGTTTCCGCGTCAGCCCTTGCCTCCACGGTGACGGGCACCTATCCGCACTTGCGCCGCAGAGCAGGGGAGCTATTGCCGGCGTAAGCCTGGGCCGTCAGGGCAGGCGCGAGGACTGTTCAAATTTCATGTCAGTTACGCAATCGCTCGAGCTCTGGGGTGGGCTCGAATGCACGATCGTGCGCCTGCAAGACAAATTCCGAAACCAAATTGCCGAAACCGGGCACGCAGACCGCTTACAGGATCTCGATGCCATCGCCGCCTTGGGCATCAAGACCCTCCGCTATCCGGTCCTGTGGGAAACGGTCAGTCCCGACCATCCCGATGAGGCGCGCTGGGAATGGCACGACGCACGGCTGGCCAAGCTGCGCGAACTGGGCATTGCGCCGATCGCCGGCCTGGTGCACCACGGCAGCGGGCCGCACTATACCAATCTGCTCGATCCGGCTTTCCCCGAGCTTCTGGCGAGGCACGCGGCGCGTGTTGCCGAACGTTATCCCTGGATCACGCTTTACACGCCGGTCAACGAGCCGCTGACGACGGCACGCTTTTCCGCCTTATATGGACACTGGTATCCGCACCTGCGCGATACTCCGGCCATGCTGCGCGCCCTGGCGATCGAGTGCCGGGCGGTCGTGCTGTCCATGCAGGCGATTCGCCGCATCACGCCGACGGCGAAGCTGGTGCAGACGGAAGACATGGGCAAGACATTCGCTTCGCCGGAAATGCAATACCAGGCCGACTACGAGAATGAAAGGCGCTGGCTGAGCTTCGACCTGTTGTGCGGGCGCATCGACGAGCGTCATTCCTGGTACAGGAGCTTCCTCGAAGCAGGTGTGTCTGCAGAGGAAATGGCCTTCTTTATCGAGGCGGGCTGCGCACCGGACATCATCGGCATCAATCATTATCTGACCAGCGAGCGCTTCCTCGATCACCGCGTTGCTGACTACCCTCCCTACCTGCATTCTCCTTTCGAGCCACGCTACGTCGACGTGCAGGCGGTGAGGGTGACGGAGGTGGAGGGCATGACGGGGCCGGAAGCGCGCCTGCGCGAAGTCTGGGAACGTTACCGCTTGCCTCTGGCCGTGACCGAAGCGCACCACGGCGGCGCCCGCGACGACCAGTTGCGCTGGCTGAAGCAGGTGTGGGAGGCCGCGCGCAAACTCAAGTCCGAGTGCGTGGACATGCGCGCCGTGACGGTGTGGTCGCTTCTGGGCTGCTATGACTGGAATTCCCTGCTACTGGAAAAAAGGGGCTTCTACGAAAGCGGCGCCTTTGATGTCCGCTGCACGCCGCCCCGGCCCACGGCGGTGGCGCGCGCCATCAGCTCGCTCACGGCAAGCGGGGATTTCGATCATCCTGCCTTGGACGGCTATGGCTGGTGGCAGCGTGACGATCGCTACGTCAAGGCGGCCCAATGCAATGGCGTCCCGGCCATGATTCGTACTTCGCGCAAGTTGCTCATCACTGGTGGCACCGGCACACTGGGGCGGGCCTTCGCTCGCATCTGCGATTCACGCCATGTGCAATACGACTTGCTGAGCCGCAGTGAAATGGATATCGCCGACCAAGCCTCGGTCGAAGCGGCGCTCAAGCGGCACCGCCCGTGGGCGGTGATCAATGCCGCCGGTTATGTCCGTGTGGCGGATGCGGCACGCGAACCGGACCGCTGCTTCCGCGAGAACTCGGCGGGAGCCGAAATGCTGGCGCGGGCCTGCGCTCATCTCGGCATTCCCTACATCACCTTTTCCTCCGACCGCGTCTTCGACGGCAGCCTCGGGCGTCCCTATGTCGAGAGCGACAAGGTGTCGCCGATTTGCATCTATGGTCAAAGCAAGGCCGAGGCCGAGCAACGCGTCATCCAGGCCTGCCCGGGGGCGCTCATCATCCGTACCAGTGCCTTCTTCGGTCCCTGGGACCAATACAACTTCGTGCATGCGGTCTTGCGCGAATTGAGCGCCGGCCGCCAGTTCGAGGCGAGCGCCGAGCTGCACGTTTCTCCAACCTATGTGCCCGACCTTGCGCATTCCACGCTGGATCTGGTGATGGATCACGAGTGCGGCACCTGGCATCTCACCAATCAGGGCATGGTCTCCTGGTACGAACTGGCCGAGCGTGCCGCCCGTGCCGCCAGGGTGGATGCGAGCGGACTGCGGCGCAGCGGCGGGGGAGAGCGCGCCGTGACCGCGCTTTCCAGCGAGCGCGGCCTGATCCTGCCGCGTTTCGACGATGCACTGGAGCGCTATATCCGCGACAACACGGTCGCCTGGAACACTGCACTCGGGGCGCGCGCCGCCTGATCGGCGCGGCACTCGGCTTGGCGCAGGGAACGGCCCCGGACCCTGCCACTCAAAGCCATGTTGTCCCCCACAGGAAAAACATACATGACCGAGTTCGCATATCCGCGCCCGCAGCTGGTGCGCGAACACTGGCAGTCCCTGAACGGCCAGTGGAAGTTCCGCTTCGACAACGACAGGCAATACCGCCATCCTTCCGACGGGATCGAGTGGACCCACGAGATTACCGTGCCTTTTCCGCCCGAGTCGGCCGCCAGCGGCATTGGCGATCGCGGCTTTCATTTTGCCTGCTGGTACGAGCGGGAATTCGAAATTGCCGCGCAGGGCGAGCGCATCCTTCTGCACTTCGGCGCGGTGGATTACCGTGCCAAGGTCTGGGTCAACGGCCACCAGGTGGTCGAACACGAAGGCGGCCATACCTCGTTCAGCGCGGACATCACGCGCGCACTGGGCGACGGTGGCCGCCACATCGTCACGGTCTATGTGGAAGACGATCCGCTCGACCTGGCCAAACCGCGCGGCAAGCAGGACTGGCAACTGGAGCCGCATTCGATCTGGTATCCGCGCACCACCGGCATCTGGCAGACGGTGTGGCTGGAGCGGGTGCCGCGCACCTATATTGAGAAGCTGCGCTGGACGCCGCATTTCGAAGGATTCGAGATCGGCTGCGAAACCTTCGTCGGCGGTGAGCCGCTGGAGGACTTGACGGTGGAAGTCAAGATCCGCCATGACGACAAGATGCTGGCCGACGACCACTACAAGATCATCGGCGGCGAAGCGCATCGCAAGATCTCCCTGTCCGACCCCGGCATCGACGATTCGCGCAACGAATTGCTGTGGAGTCCGGAACGGCCGACGCTGCTCGATGCGGAAGTGATCCTGCGTCACCGCGATACGATTCTAGATCGGGTGCAATCCTATACCGCCCTGCGATCCGTCAATATCAACCGCGACCGGGTGATGCTGAACGGCCGTCCCTACCACCTGCGCCTGGTGCTGGACCAGGGCTATTGGCCGGATTCTCTGATGGCCGCGCCTTCCGACGAGGCCTTGCGCAGGGATGTGGAACTGGCCAAGGCCATGGGCTTCAACGGCGTGCGCAAGCACCAGAAGATCGAGAATCCCCGTTACCTATACTGGGCCGACCGGCTGGGCCTGCTGGTGTGGGAGGAAATGCCTTCGCCTTACCGCTTCTCCCCGTTGGCGATCACGCGCCTGGTGCGGGAATGGACCGAGGCCATCGAGCGCGATTACAGCCACCCCTGCGTCATCGTCTGGGTGCCCTTCAACGAGTCCTGGGGCGTGCCCAACCTGACCTCGATCCAGGCGCACCGCAACGCGGTGGAGGCGCTCTACCACCTGACGCGCACGCTGGATTCGACGCGGCCGGTGATCGGCAACGACGGCTGGGAAGCCTCGGCGACCGATCTTCTGGGCATCCACGACTATGACGCCGATCCGGAACGGGTCAAGGCGCGCTATGCCATCAACGCCTCGCAGGAATTGTTTGATCGGCGGCGTCCGGGCGGGCGCATCCTGACCCTGGACGGCTACCCGCACCGCGGCCAGCCCATCATCCTCAGCGAATTCGGCGGCATTGCCTATCGCAAAAAGCCGGAGGCGGGTGTGGAGGAAATCTGGGGCTACTCGGAAGCCGACAGCGACCAGCAATTCCTGGAGGCCTATCGCGGCCTACTGGAAGTGGTGAACGAAACCCCGATGTTCAGCGGGTTCTGCTACACGCAGTTCGCCGACACCTTCCAGGAAGCGAATGGCTTGCTGACGGCGGATCGCATGCCTAAGGTGCCGCTGGAAGAAATATGCAAGGCGACGATGAACCTGAAACCCAATGCCAAGAAGCAGTACGGCGTCTGATCAGGCCTGATCCCCGTCCTGTCCACAGCATTTCTTGTATTTCTTCCCGCTGCCGCACGGACAAGGATCGTTGCGTCCGGCTTTGGGCGCCTCTCGCCGGACCTGAGTCACGGCGGACTTGCGGTGCGGCAGCCAGAAGCGGCGAATCTCAGGGATGGCAGCCTCCATCTCGATGGCGAGCTTGTGGCGCTTGAGCGGATCGTCCACCAGCGCCATCT
>JAEWBA010000371.1 GCA_023391395.1 Pseudomonadota bacterium | reverse complement strand
CTCATGGTGCTGGCGCAGCGCTTCGCAAAATTTCCGGCTGCCGTCCGCATTGCGTGTGGCCACCCAGAAACGCTTCACGCCGAAGTACTCGATCAGCGCCTGGACATGGGCCGCGGCTTGCACGCCGGCACCGATGAGGATGACGGAGGACGGTTTGGCCGGCGCCAGCTTTTCGATGCCGAGCAGGCTGACCGCAGCGGTGCGCCGCGCCGTGACCGTGGGCCCGTCCAGCATGGCGAGACGCCGGCCGGTGGCGCTGTCGAATACGATGACTTCGCCTTGCAGGATCGGCAAGCCGTGGCGCGCGTTGTCATTATGGATGGTGATGACCTTGATGGCGCCGATGCCGCGTCCGATCGCCGGCATGCTCAGGAGGACGCTCGCGGGATCGATAGGGACAACCTGCCGTTCCGGCGCATGGAGGGCGCCGCTTGCCAGTTCCAGCGCCGCTTCCGCGACTGCCGGAACCAGGCGCGCGAAGGGGAGTATGGCGGCGGTCCGGTCCGCATTCAGGATGAGCATGGATACCTCGACAGAAAGAAACACCGAGTGTAATCCGTGTTCCGGCGCGGTGCAGCCATCCTTTATCTCAATTTTTTACGAAGTCAATATTCCATAGGCTTCGCTTTTTTCTTGGCATTGCCCGCCTTAATATTGCCGTCTTGCGAAGAGTGGCGCCCATAGCGGCCCTTCGCAAGAAAAATAACCACAGGAGAAAGCGTGAAAAAATTTCTAGTCACTTTGATGCTTGCCATTACCGCAGTGACCATGCTGGCGCCGCCGCAGGCCGAAGCGCGCCGCATGGGCGGCGGCGGATCCTTTGGCAAGCAATCGCAAAACGTCAGCCGCCAGCCGGCCGCGCCGGCCCAGAACCAGGCCGCCAGCAAGCAAGCCGCGCCCGGCGCTGCGCAGGCGACGCCGCCCAAGCCGGCCAGCCCCTGGAAGGGCATTCTCGGCGGCGCCCTGCTCGGCCTCGGCCTGGGCGCCCTGCTGTCGCACCTGGGTATAGGCGGCGCCTTGGCTAGCGCCATCAGCACCATCCTGATGGTCGCTTTGCTCGCTTTTGCCGCGATGTTCATCTACCGCATGCTGACCCGCAAGAAGGCCGGCAATGCCTACGCCAACAGCGGTCTGCAGCCGGCCTACGGCGGCGCGGGTAGCGGCGGCAACCATACCCCGGAAATCGGTTCGCGCATCGGCGCCCATGCCGAGCCGGCCGCGCTGCAGTCGCCTTCGCTGGCTTCGGGTGGTGCTGCCGCTGCCGCATCCTGGAGCGTGCCGGCCGACTTCGACACGGCGGGTTTCCTGCGCCACGCCAAGACTTACTTCATCCGCTTGCAGGCGGCGTGGGACAAGGCCGAGGTCAATGACATCCGCGAGTTCACGACACCGGAAATGTTCGCCGAGCTCAAGCTGCAATTGCAAGAACGCGGCGCTAGCGCAAACCACACAGATGTGGTGTCCCTGGATGCCGATCTGCTGGGCCTGGAAACCGTCGGCGGTGACTACATGGCCAGCGTCAAGTTCAGCGGCATGATCCGCGAAGACGAGAACGCTCCCGCCGAAGCTTTTGCCGAGGTGTGGAACCTGACCAAGCCGGTAGCCGGTCAAGGCGGCTGGGTACTGGCGGGCATTCAGCAGGTGCAGTGATGGCCTGACGGCGCGTATCCGAAAGGTTTGCGCGCCGCTCCCCGGCAGGCCAGGTTGCCGCACCGGCCACAGTCGCGGGCTGAGACCCGTTTCCCCCGGCAGCTACAAGATTCAGCTCCCTCCGGGTTGACCGCGCCACTCCCGGCAAACCACAACCGGTCAACCCATTTTTGCCGCTCGCGCATTTTCGCGAGCGGTTTTTTATTGTCCTCTTCCCAGCCGCGAACGACGGCGCCCGTGCTCCGGTCGAAACTGCGGAGGCTCTGGTGAACAAGCTGATACGGCAATCGATGCAGTTGGCGGCCGCGCTTTCTCTGGGCGCGCTCCTGGCGGCGTGCACCTCTGCCGTCGGAACGGCCCGTCCTGCATTGGCGATCCAACCGGAAAGCGCCGTGGAGAGAAATGTCGCCGAGGAACAGGAAACCAAGGCGCCCCCGGCAGAAACGCCAGCCCCGGCCAGCAGCGCCGCTCCGGCGAGCGATTCGGCCCCTGGCGCAGCCTCCGAAGACAGGCCCGCGTCAACGCGTCGCGCCGTGCCGCAGCGGCATCTTCCCGGCGTCCCTCTGATTCAGGTGCCGGCCACGCCGCCGGCTCCCCCTGCCGCTTCACCCCCAGTACGCCTGCCGGAGACCGCCAAATCCAGGCCGACCGCACCCGTCCCGCTTACCAACTGCGATACAGGCGGCTGCTGGAGCGGCGGCGCCGAGCGTTATCAAGGTCCAGGTCCCGGCTATCTGGACCGGTCGGGGCGACTATGCCAGCGCCAGGGAGGCTGGATGCAATGCTTCTGAGCGGCGGCTTCAAGCGGGATACAAGCCATGCGTGCGGCCATACAGGCGCACCAGGCCGAGCAGGCTGTCGATGCAGGGTGTAGGAATGGCAACCAGTTTGCCGATCTCGTGCACCTCTCCGATCAAGGCATCGATCTCGAGCGGCTTGCCGGCCTGCGCATCCTGCAGCATCGAGGTCTTGAAAGCTCCCAGCTGATGGGCGACAGCCAGGCGTTCCTCGCCGCTTTGCGCGATCGGGCAGCCGATCCGCTCGCCAATGGCCGCCGCTTCCCGCATCGCCGCCAGGCATAGTTCGCGCACCAGCGGATCGGCGAGAATCCGGTCGCCGGTGGCGCCGGTCAGTGCCGAGACCGGATTCACGGTCATGTTGCCCCACAGCTTGTACCAGACGTCGGTACGGATATCGCAGCTGGCTTCCGTCTCGAAGCCGGCGCCCGCCAGCAATTCCTGCAAGGCGCTAACCCGCGCCGACACGCCGCCGGCCGGTTCACCCACGATCAACCGATTGCCGAAACCCGGCCGCACCAGCCCGGGCTCGGGACAGGCACTGGAGAGGTGCACAACGCAGCCGATCACGCGCTCGAGGGCAATGACGCGCGCCAGGGCACCGTCCGGGTCGAGCAGCGGCAATGCCGTACCTGCGTAAGGAATGCCGTCCGGCAGGAAAAACCACCAAGGCACGCCGTTCATGGCGGTCATCACCATGGTGTCGCGGCCGAGCAGTGGGGCGATCTGTGCGGCCACCGCATCCAGCGCGGTCGCCTTGACGGCGAGGATGACCATGTCCTGCGTGCCCAGCGCGGCCGCGCTTTCGTCCGCGCGCAGGCGGAACGCCTGCAGGCCCTGCGGCGTTTGCAGGCGCAGGCCGTGTTGCCTGATCGCGACCAGTGTCGCCCCGCGCGCGATCAGGCTCACTTCTGCGCCGCTTGCCGCCAGCCGCGCTGCCATCAGGCCGCCGACCGCCCCGGCGCCGTAAACGGCGATCTTCATGGATAGATCCGGATTGTCGTGAAGCGCCCAAGTATAAGGGCGGCAAACGCGGCATGCAGGGAAAGGCCAAGGCGGGGCGCGGTGCACGGAACGGCAACACGGTGCACCGACGTAGGCCGGCAGCTTGTGTATCGAACGACGCACCATGGCGCCAATTAAGCGTCAGCTAAGCTTCGCCCGTTTTCGACGCGCCAACGTCGGTGCGCAGCCGCGGCAGGTAATCGGGATACTCGCGCTGGATGAAATCGATCATTTCCTCGCGCACGCGGGCACGCAGGTGCCAGGCATGCCCGGCATCCTTGGCGCTGACCAGGATGCGCACCTGTTGCGCCCGCTCGCTGACTTCCACCACCTGGGTTTCGACCAGGCGGCCATCCCACTCCGGCGCGTTTTCGCAGATGCGCTGGGCTTCCGCGCGCATGGCCGGGATCGGCATGCGGTAATCGACCCAGATGAACACCGTGCCCAGGATGTCGGCATTGGTGCGCGTCCAGTTCTGGAAGGGGTTTTCGATGAACCACTGCAAAGGCACGACCAGGCGCCGCTGGTCCCAGATACGCACCACCACGTAGGTGCCGGTGATTTCCTCGATCACGCCCCATTCGCCCTGGATGATGACCACATCGTCCAGCCGGATCGGCTGCGCAAGTGCAATCTGCAGGCCAGCAATCAGGTTGCCTAGCACCGGCTTGGCGGCAAAGCCCACCACCAGGCCGGCGACGCCTGCCGATGCCAGCAGGCTGGTGCCGATCTGGCGCAGCAGGGGCAAGGTCATCAAGGCCGCGCCAGTGCCGATCAGTATCACCAGCACCATGACGATGCGCGACAGCACGCGCGTCTGGGTCTGTATGCGGCGCGCCTGCAGATTATCCGCCTCGTGGGCGGGATTGATTTCGATGATGGTATCGGCAACCGCCGCCACACAACGTACCGCCAGCCAGGTCAAGGTCACCACCAGCGCAATCGCGCTCAAATGGCGCGCCAGCGCCATGGCAGGCAAAGTATCCGGGGCGCTGCGCAGCACGACCTGGGTAGCCAGGAAAAACATGGCCACCGCGCCAGAGCGGTTGCCATACAAAACCAGATGGCGCGAAAACGCAAATGGTCCGCTCAGGCGCAGCAGAAACCGGGTGCCCAGGCGGTGAAGCACCAGCACCGCGAGGAAAGCGACCAGGAGCTCGACCAGGATCCAGATCCAGGGCAGGCGATTGATGAGCACCATCCACGGCAAGAGCGCATAGATCAGGGTCTCGGTCCAAGCTGGCATGACGTCTCGCAGAAGGGATGATGGCGCGCCGGAGTTGCGGCCTGTCGCAACCTGAACGGATGGGCGGCGGCAACCGGAGTTCCGCCGTCAGGGGCAGGCGGTATTGCAAACGGGAGCTAGCGCCGTGCCTTCCGCGGCAAGCGGCGCGGCGCCGGCGGCAGGCGGGCTATAGCGCGCGGGCGAAATACAGGCTGGGCAGGGTGGCCATCATCCAGAATTCGAACGCCGCGTTGACAAGGCGCTCGTTGTAGGCAAGGGCGGCGTGATAGTGTTGCATGTGGCGATCCTCCTCGGCTGGACTTGAACTCTAACAACGGTATGTCTGGGCGGATTGAGCTTTCTCAAGGCTTGCGTCTTGGCAAGCGCAGCTTGCCCTACTTGCTCATGGAGGATTACACAATGGTGTCGTTGGCTGCTATTCAGGATTTGCTGAATCCACTGTTCCCCGGCTTGATGGGCGTGTGCCTGACCGAGGTCGGTCCTCAACGCGTGGTCGCCACCATGCGGGTGCGTCCGGACTTGTGCACTGCCGGCGGCATCGCGCATGGCGGGGCACTGATGGCCTTTGCCGACACTCTGGGTGGAGTCGGCGCCTATCTCAATCTGCCGGCCGGCAAACGCACCACCACCATCGAGTCCGGCACGCGCTTCATGGGCGCCGCTCCGGAAGGCTCGACGCTGACCGGCGAAGCCGTTGCCCTGCATCGCGGCCGAAATACCACCGTATGGCAAACCACCATCCGGTCGGAAACCGGCAAGCTGTGCGCGCAGGTGACGCAGACGCAGATGGTGCTGGAGGCTTGAAACAGGGGAAGTTCACATGGCGATCAGAATCGTAAGACTGGGCAGCGCCCGCGAAAAGAATGAAGGCTTGCGCCTCGGCACGGTGCGCCACCCGCCGCGCGGCGTCCCCAAGAGCGAATTCGCGAAACGGGATTTCTACGATGTCTGGCTGCCCGAGCTATCGCCCACCGCGCCGCTGGTGAAGCAAGCCCTTGGTGCACAAGAGGCGCAGGATGAACGCGCATGGTCCGCCTTCACCCGGAAATTTCGTACTGAAATGAAAGCACCGGAAGCGGTCCGCCTGCTGGACTTGCTGGCGGCCCTGTCGCACCAGACCAACCTGTCGCTGGGCTGTTACTGCGAGGACGAGGCGCATTGCCATCGTTCCGTGCTGCGGGAATTGCTCAAGGAGCGCGGGGCGGAGTTGAAGTGAACCCGCAATGGCGCCGAGGCGATTGCTTCGGGCGTGCATCATGCTCCGCTGTCGTTCCGAGCGCGAGCGAGGAACTTCTATCTTCCTCTGGTAATTTGAGGCCAGCTTCTTCCCTCATTCTCTAAGGGATTCAGGCGAGGTTCCTCCCTTGCAGGGCGCGTATCCGCTTGCAAGTGGATACCGTTATGCAGGCGAATGGCATGCCATCCGAAACCCCTGCTACACCTGTGCTCGGAACGACAAAGCCGGGGGCTGCAGCGGCAGCGCTCTTGCCTATCTCGCAGCATCCCTCCCTTCTTCCAACGCATCCCCAAAACCGCTTGACCCTGCCGTAACGTAAGGGTTTAAGGTGTCGAAAAAACGGGGGAAGCATGCTGCTGAAAATCGGCGAACTGGCCAAGCGTACCGGCCTGACGGTACGCACCCTGCACCACTACGACGCCATCGGCTTGCTGCAGCCCTCGGCGCGTTCCGACGCCGGCTATCGCCTCTACAACCGCACCGATATCGAACGCCTGCACCGCATCCAGGCCTTGCGGCGGCTGGACCTGT
Source organism: Pseudomonadota bacterium (assembly GCA_023391395.1). Lineage (GTDB taxonomy): Bacteria > Pseudomonadota > Gammaproteobacteria > Burkholderiales > Burkholderiaceae_D > Noviherbaspirillum. Next base: position 1,355 of record JAEWBA010000371.1, on the reverse strand, counting down.
CGCTGGCCGAGATCGGCGAGCTGTTGCAAGGCGGCGGCGCCGACTTGGAGTCGGTGATCGAACAGCAGATTCTTGCCCTCGACCGTCAGGTGGCCCGCGCCAGCGAGTTGCGCGAGCGCCTGCGGGAACTGCAGAGCAAGCTGAAAAGGAATATCGAGCCCGACTTGCACAAGTGGCTGGCGACCCTGGAAATGATGGCGATCTACGACCGCTATTTCAGCAGTGATGACTTGAAGACCATGCGCGCAATGAAGGAACAGTTCAGGGAAGACAGCGATTCGCTGTGGCCGCCGCTGATCGCCGAACTGCGCGCTCTGATGGCGCAAGGCATTGCGCCGGAAAGCGGGGCGGCGCAGGAGCTGGCAGGGCGCTGGATGGCGCTGATGCAGAAAACCATGGGCGGCGATGCGCGCCTGATCCTCAAGCTGGATGCGATGCACCGAAATGAACCGACGGTGCAAACGCAGACCGGAGTGGATGGCGAACTAATCGATTATGTCTCCAGAGCAGGCGCCCACAGCCGTTGGCGCTTTTATGAAAAGTACCTGAGCCCGGAAGAGCTGGCGGCGGCACGGGCGAGAAAAGGCCCTGACCACAGGCTATGGACCGCGCTGATCGCCGAAGTGCGCCAACAGATGGAGCAGGGAACGAGCCCGCACAGCGAGCGCATGCAGCCGCTGGCCCTGCGTTGGCTGCAGCTCGTGCATGCGACATGGGGCAGCGATCCGGCCGTGCTGGCGAAAGTCCGGACTGCGAGCCAGAACGAACCGGACATCTTCATTGGCACAGGTATCGACAGCGCCATGCTGGAATTCATAGAGAAGGCCTTCGAAGCGCATCAGGACCACATCAAACAGCAATGACAACATCAACAAAAAAGTGAATAACCATGACTGACAACAACAAGAAAACGCAGAGCGCGGCTCTGCGGCGCGACCCCAACTTCCGCTGGATGATGAGCGGTGCGGCGATTTCCATGCTGGGAGACCAGTTCACCCTGATCGCGCTGCCCTGGCTGGTGCTGAAGATGACCGGCGATACCCTGGCGCTGGGCACCGTGCTGGCCATCATCAGCATCCCGCGCGCGCTTTTCATCCTGGTTGGCGGCGCGCTGGTGGACCGCTATTCGCCCAAGCGCGTGCTGATGGTGACCAAGCATGTGAATACCCTGCTGCTCGGTCTGCTGGCGTTGCTGGTGCTGGCGGGCGTAGCCAAGCTGTGGATGGTGTATGTGCTGGCCTTGGGCATCGGCCTGTCCACCGCCTTCAGCATTCCCTCCGGCACGTCGATGATGCCCTACGTGGTGCGACGCGACCAACTGCACGCCGCCAACGGCATGATGATGGGACTGCGCC
>JAEWBA010000073.1 GCA_023391395.1 Pseudomonadota bacterium | reverse complement strand
TACACCTGGGTCAGGCCGTCGCGCGACAGGGCCAGGGCCACCTTGCTGCCGTCCGGCGACCAGGCGGGCGCGGAATTGCTGCCTTTGTAATTGGCGATCACGGTGCGCTGGCGCGTCACCAGATCCTGCACGTAGACCACGGGCTTCCTGTTTTCGAAGGAAACGTAGGCGACGCGCGTGCCGTCCGGCGACCAGGACGGCGAGATGATGGGTTCGTTGGAGCGCAGTGCGGTCTGCACACCCTGGCCGTCGGAGTCGGCGATTTCGAGCCGGTATTCGTTGCCGGTACGGGTGACGTAGGAGATGCGGGTGGCGAACGCGCCGCGAATGCCGGTCAGCTTTTCATAGATGTCGTCGGCGATCCGGTGAGCGGCCACGCGCAGGCGATCAGGGCTGGCAGTCTGGCCGAAGCCCGAGAGCGTTTCCGACTTGACCGTATCGTGCAGGCGGTAGCGCACATCGAAGCGGCCGTCGGCCAGTCGCTGCACGCTGCCCACGATCAGCGCATCGGCGTCGCGCGCCTTCCAGTCGCTGAAGTTGACTTGGGTCGTCTCGGAGAGGCCGGCGCCGGCATCGATGATGCGGAACACGCCGCTGCGCTCGAGATCGGCCCGGATGATGGCAGTGACCGGCTGCGGCGCCACGGATTCATCGGCGAAGGATGCGATGGCGATCGGAATCTGGTTGGCGCCGACGCCGGAAATTTCCACGCGCAACTGTGCCTGGGCGAGGCCGGGCAGCAGGGCGAGCGAGCATCCGATGACGGCGAGGCTGCGGAGAAAGGCTCTTTTCATCATGGCTACTGGTCTTTCGGTCTATGCACAAGGGTGAATCCGGACGGCACGCTGCCGCTCCGGTCGTCGCGCGGGAAGGGTTGCGATTTTTCGATGGCGCGCAGGACCGCTTCATCGAAACCCGGTACGCCGGAGGACTTGAGCTTGCGCGGCATACCGCGCAGGCTACCGTCGGGCAGCAGCTCGACGGCATATTCCACCGCCGGATTGCCGGAGAGGCCTTCCGGGACGTTGAATACGGTGTTCGACTTGATCCGGGCCGCGACCTTGCCGAGATATCCGGCATCGGCGCGTCCGCCCTGCGACCTTTCCGCGCTGCCCTGGCCGCCGGTGCCGGTTACGCCGCCCGTAATGCGGCGCATCTCGGCGTCACGCGCTTGCGCCAGCAGCTTCTGTTCGGCTTCTTCCCTGCGCTTTTTCTCTTCGGCGAGTCTCTTTTCCTCAGCCAGCTTCTTCTCTTCGGCTCGTTTCTTTTCTTCGGCCAGCTTTTTCTCTTTCGCGGCCTTCTCGGCTTTTTCCGCTTCGATGCGTTTCTGCTCGGCCAGTTTCTCCTGCCGTTGCCGTTCCTCTTCTTCCTTGCGCTTCTTCAATTCGGCCTGGCGGCGCTCTTCTTCGAGCTCGCGCCGCTTCCGCTCTTCCTCCTTGCGCTTCTTTTCCTGTTCCAGTGCGATGTCGGGCTTTTCCACCGGCTTTTCCTCGACCGGCGGCGGCTTCGGCGTCTCCTTGACGACCGGTTTCGGCTCCGGCTCGGGCTTGACGGGTGCGGGCGGCTGCGGACGCGGCGCCGCTTCTTTGGCCGTCATGCTCCAGACTTCCGCTTCCACCGTGGCCGGAGTTTCGTTCTGCCAGCGTATGCCTATCCACAGAAACGCCAGCAAGGCCACGTGCACCAGCGCCGCCAGCGCGAGCGCGCGCCAGCGGCCGGGTTCCTTGGGTACGGTGTAAGGAGTGTCGCTCATCGCCTATTGTTTGGTCGCCAGGCCGACGCGGTTGATGCCCAGCTTCTTCGCTTCCGAAATCACCTGGATCACTTCGTCGTACTTGATGTCCTTGTCCGCCGAGATCATGACCGGCATTTCGGGATCGGCATCGTGCAGGGCGCGCAAGCGCTGCATCAGGTCATTACGGTTGCCGGTCTGCTCGGGAGGTGTGCTTGCGCCGCGCTGGCGGTTGACGCCGATGGTGGCGGAAGCGTCCGGCTTGAGCGCGATCTGGATGTATTCGGTCGGCGGCAGATTGGATTTGGCCGCGGTCGGCAGGTCGATGACGCCGGGATTGGTGAGCGGCGCCGCCACCATGAAAATGATGAGCAGCACCAGCATCACGTCGATATAGGGGACGACGTTGATCTCGGACTTGAACTTGCGGCCGCGACCGCCGCGCATGGAACCCGTCGCCATCAGCGCGCCTGCCGTTGCAAGATGTTGGAGAACTCTTCGATGAAGCTCTCGAAGCGGATCGCCAGCCGATCGATGTCGTGCGAATAACGATTGTAGGCCACCACGGCCGGAATCGCCGCGAACAGGCCGATGGCGGTGGCGATCAGCGCTTCGGCGATGCCGGGCGCGACCGAGGCCAGCGTCGCCTGCTGCACGTTGGCCAAGCCGCGGAAGGCATTCATGATGCCCCAAACCGTGCCGAACAGGCCCACGTAGGGCGAAACGGAACCGACCGAGGCGAGGAAGGCCAGGTGCGATTCGAGCACATCCATTTCGCGCTGATAGGCCGCGCGCATGGCGCGCCGGGCGCCGTCGATCATCGCGCCGGCGTCGCCTGCGCCCTTGCCAGCAAACGAAGCCTTGACCTTGTTGAACTCGCTCATGCCGGATTCGAAGATGCGCTCCAGGGCGCCGCTATCACGCCGGTTCGACATGGCCTGTTCATACAGATTGTTCAGGTTGCCACCCGACCAGAAGGCGCGCTCGAAATCCTCGGTCTGGCTCTGCGCGCTCTTGATGGCGAACATCTTGCGGAAGATGTAGGTCCAGCTCATGATCGACACGAGCACCAGGAGTGCCATGACGAGCTGGACCAGCAGGGAAGCGTTGGAGATGAGGGAAATGAAGGAAAGATCTTGTGTAACGGTCATGGACTGTTTGCTTATGCTGGAATGCCGGTGACGGCACGCGCATCGGCGCGTCGCCGAAACGCAAATTGTATCCGTAATGCATGCCCATCCGAAACCGCCGGGCGAAGTTCGCGAAAAACTTGTTAGCGGATGTTTCCGATCTTCGCCATCACCTCCTCGGGAATGGGCCTGGGGCGCAGGCTTACGGTATCGACGCAGCCGACCTTGATCCGGCCGCTGCAGAGCAGTTGCGCTTCGCCGGCGCCGTCGGTGCGCCAGGCTTCTTGTACGAATTGCACGGAAGCGCGCCCGAGCTTTTCGACCACGACGGAAAGTTTCAGTTCATCATCAAGTTTCGCTGGCGCATGATAGTCCACGGCGGTGCTTTTGACGACAAACATGGCGCGATGCGATTCCGACAAGACTTGCTGGCTGATGCCCGCGGCGCGCAGCCACTCGGTGCGCGCGCGCTCGAAGAATTTCAGGTAATTCGCATAAAACACTACGCCGCCGGTATCGGTGTCTTCGTAATAGACGCGTACTGACCAAGTGAAGGGCTGATCCTTTGCGTCTTCGGCTGCGCCATTGTGAGCTGCGTTTGTTAGGAGCATGTGACCGGCAC
>JAEWBA010000335.1 GCA_023391395.1 Pseudomonadota bacterium | reverse complement strand
CGCGCCGAGATGGGCGATTACGGTGCCGTCAGCGCCAATCTGGTCGGCGGCTGGCAGACCTTGAACGGCAGGCTGTTTGCCATCGTTAGCATGGAACCGGAGCTCAACGAGGCGGGCCAGGTGATCGCCTTCCGCCACGTGATTCCAATCCTGCGCAACGGCATTCCGACCAGCCTGGAAGTACGCGAAACCCAGCAAGCAATGGTGGTCATCGGTTCATGGGAAGGCATCGGCGAGGATAAAATGACGTCTCGCAGCGGCGACCCGATCCTGCCGGACGACGAGATCACGCTATTGAGCGTGAAGCTGGATATTACCGGCAAGACCGCCGAGATCACGAACAATCCCATGTCGCCGCCGTTCAAGGCTGGCGTGATGAAATTCGCCCGTACGTCCCTCGCGCCCGGCAACTACAATCTTCGTTTTGTCGTGACGGACTACGCGGAGAAGGACGAGTTTTCGGCACCCTTCCTGTACACGCCATAATCGACAAGCAGCCGCCCGCTCCTCATTGATCGGGCGGCTTTTCTGTTCGGCGGATTGGCGCTGCCCTCAGCTGCGGCCCTTGCCAATCACAATCGCTTGCCGGCCCGATCCGAGCAATAAGCTTGCCTTTCATCCGAACGTCCCCAAGCAAGAGCTGTTCGAGCCCGGCTACGACACGGAGAAATCAGATCGCAGCCGTGGAGCATAACCGGGAGTGGTTCAAGGCTTTGCTGGAACGCCATGGTTTCCGCAAGCTGCCCGAGCAATGGTGGCACTACGCCCTTTGCGACGAGCCCTGGCCTGACCGTTATTCCGATTTTTCGGTGCGCTTAGCCGGCAGTCCTGGGAGTCGGGTGCGGCTTCTCGAAGGCGCAGGCTAACGCTCAGCCCGCCTCTGCCTGCAGCACCTGCTCGATCTGCACCGGCTCGATTCGCGTGACGCCGGCAAACGGGCGGTCGTACATCAGGATCAGGAAGCAGATGGAGCCGAAGCCGGCGCAGAACAAGCCCAGCGACAGCAGCATCTCGCGCCTGTGCGGACGGTGCAATTCGACCAGGATGTAAGCACTGACCATGAGCAGGACCGCCATCATGGTCCACTTGATGCCGCTCACGCGGTGCTTGGCGATCACGCGCCGACTTTCCTTGTTTTCGGCGATGGAGTTGAGTTGCGCCTGTATTGCTTCGAGGGTCGGATTCAGGGTGGCGTCGTTGGCTTGCCGCATGACGTACAAAGCATTACGCAGCTTGTAGAAGGCTTCGTCGGTGTGCGGGCTGACCGTATCCCTGTCCATGGCCGGCCAGTCATAACGCACCACCGAATCTGCATACTCCAGCAAGGCGCGGCGCATGGTGCCGGCCTGCGCATCCGGCAAATGATCGCTCAGCCGCAGCACTTCAGCCACGGCAATGCCTTCGCGGTCGGTCGCCGTCTGCGCCTTGCCTTCGACCGTCCACACTTCATTGGAGATGAACGCGATCATCAACGCCGCCGGCGTCAGGAAGCCGGTTAGCGTGGTCGCCACCATGGTCGCCCCTGGCTTGGATGGCCAGACCCGGAGCACCAGCAATGCACAGCCCGCCGATACGGCCGAGAGCGCAACCAGCGCGCCGATGCTGAAGACGAACAGAAGTGGCGTGGAAATTTCGAATAGCGAATCGTAAAAGGACATCGGTGCGCCTTTGGAGCTGAGTGCGGAAAAAATACCATATTTGTTTCCGGAGGGATACAAATGGTATATGGGCCGTTATACTTTTACGTCCAGAAACGAGCGCGCCCTTCAGCCCTGCCTCCCTTTATCCCTTCAGCAACATCTCCTGTTAAAAAGAAACAAGAAACGGATTTTCATGAAAAATTTGATCAATTCGCGCCGTCTCGCCATGATGGCTACCGCCGGTCTGCTGGCCGCCTGCGGCGGCAGCAACGCCCCCGACCCGATGCAGACCTTTACCCAGCAAAGCCTGGCATGGCAGGCCTGCGATCCGACCATCCTTGGCCAAGAAACGGCGTTGTTCGAGGGGCTGGGCAGCCGGGCGCAATGCGCCAACATGCGCGTGCCGCTGGATCACGACAATCCGGGCAAGGGCGAAGCGGTGGTCGCGCTCCTGCGTGTGTCCGCTGAGGACTCGAAGCAGCGTGCCGGCGCCATCTTCTTCAATCCGGGCGGCCCGGGCGGCGACGGGCTGGGATTCGCGGCCATGTACGGCGCCCTGTGGGCCAGCGCCAATCCCGCGGACCCGCTCGGCAAGCCGCTCAAGCAGCTTTCCATGCAATACGATCTGATCGGCTTTTCGCCGCGCGGCGTCGGCGCCAGCACGCGCCTGTACTGCGCCTCCAATGAAATGCTCAAGGAAGTCCAACTGCCGTCGGCGGATCGCAGCGCGGAAAACATCGACAACATGCTGTACAACGCCCGCCTGAAGGCGGATGCCTGCCGCAAGAATCCGCTATCGCGGTACATCAATACCGAGCAGACGGCGCGGGACATGGACCTGGCGCGCCAGCTGCTGGGCGATGAGAAGCTCAATTACATCGGCTATTCCTACGGCACCTGGCTGGGTGCCTGGTATGCCAGCCGCTTCCCCGAGCGGGCCGGACGCATGGTGCTCGATTCGAACATGAATTTCGCCGGCACCTTCGACGACGCCGTGCTGATGCAGCCCATGGGCTTTCAGCGCATCCTGGACCAGGTGTTGGCTCCCTACGCCGCACGTCACAATAACAGGTTCGCGCTCGGAACCAGCGCCGATGAGGTCCGCGCAATTTACGGCGCCCTGCCGCACTCATTGAAAGACTTCCTGCGCTTCCGGATGTCGTTCTACAAGAGCAGTGAAGCGGTCAACAACGTGCTCATACTGGCTGCAGGCAAGGGCGTGGGGAATCTAATCGACACCTTCCCGGCCGCCACCAGGAACGAGCTGCACAACCTCGTCGAGGCACGCGTGTTTTCCCCAAACGCTGAGCTCAATGCGCACGCACGCGCACACGGGCACGACCTGGTCAGCTTCCATTTCAGGCCGCCGTTCCAGCGCGTCAGTGTTGAGATGGTGCCCTCGCAAGCCGTGTTCCAGACGGTCAGCTGCAACGACACGCCTACCCGGCGCGACCCGCAATTCTGGATCGAGGAAGGTAACGCCCAGGCAGTGAAGTATCCGCTCCACGGCGGCGGCATCACCGAGCATCCCTGCCTGTACTGGGATGGCCCGGTGGTCGCCAAGCCGTCGCTGGCAGCCACCGCCAATGCTGCGCCCATCCTGATGATCCAGACCCAGTACGACGGGGCGACTCCGGCCGAGGGCGCAATGACGGCTTTCGCCGCCTTGCCGAAGGTCGGCATGATCTACATCGAGAATGAGTACTCGCACGGTGCCTTCCCCTACGGCACGGTGTGTGTGGACCAGGCGGTGGCAAACTACTTCGCCAGCGGCACGCTGCCGGGCCGCTCGCTGACTTGCCCCGGCAAGCCGCTCCCCGGCGATGCGCCGATGGCGGCGCAGGCCAAGCAGGCAAGACCGGTGAGCGATCAGACCTATACTGATCCCGCGCGCGCCGCGCAACTGATCGAAGGCATCCACCGCATCCTGCGCGAGAACGGCCCGCGCGGCTTCTGAAGCCGCGGCCGACCGGCTACGGCGTCGACATGTGTCCGCTCCTCATGCGGCCGCATGTCCCGCCGGCGCCCTTGCATCGAGCAGCCGCCGAATTTGAAGAGAAATGGTCAGCGCCGAATGACGCGCGAGCGCCCGATCTTGCGCTGCAACTGCATCAATCCGTAGATCAGGGCCTCGGCAGTCGGCGGGCAGCCGGGCACATAGACGTCGACCGGGACGATGCGGTCGCAGCCGCGCACTACCGAGTAGGAGTAATGGTAGTAGCCGCCGCCGTTGGCGCAGGAGCCCATAGAAATCACATACCTCGGCTCGCTCATCTGGTCGTACACCTTGCGCAGCGCCGGCGCCATCTTGTTGGTCAGGGTGCCGGCCACGATCATCAGGTCGGCCTGGCGCGGACTGGCGCGCGGCATAATGCCGAAGCGATCCATGTCGTAACGCGAAGCTGCGGCGTGCATCATCTCCACCGCGCAACAGGCAAGACCGAAAGACAAATACCACATGCTGTTGCCACGGACCTTGCCCATCATGTCTTCCACGGTGGTCAGGACAAAGCCGTTGCGCTCCAGTTCGCTATCCATTGCGTTCCCCAGGGTGTTCAGAATCCGGCACCAGTCTAGGGGCACCCGCTAGGAAAAAATTGTATGGATACGACATTCCGGCCGAATCGTGGCCTAGTCGGTGTACAGGCGCAGCTCTTCGCGGCTGAAGCGCCAAAGCTCGTAGCGCGGCTCCTGCTGAGCTTGCTGAGAAAGGAAGGCGCCGGGCGTGTCGCCGACGAATTCGCGGAAGTCGCGCACGAAATGGGACTGGTCGAAATAGCTGCTGTCCTGGGCAATGCGCGCAATCGCGCCCTTGCCGGCCGGCCCGGTCAGCATCTGGGCCAAGGCCCTTGAAAAACGTAGCAGGCGACGAAAGTCGCGTAGCGGCATGCCGTAGGCCGCCCGGAAGTGGCGCTCGAACTGACGCACCCCGAGACCGGTCTCGCGCGCCAGGTCCTCCACCGGTGTAAAGGCACGGACAGGCGGCAGCATCGGCAATCGGGCGGACCGCAGGGGCCGTGTCAGCAGGCGCTCCAGCAGAAAGCGCTGCACCACGCTTAAGAGCGCGGTGCTAGCACCGGCCGAGCGCAGGTTTTCGGCCAGCGCCTGCGCCTGCGCGCGCGGTACCAGGAGGTCCAACGGAATCAGTGCGCCCGGGCAATCGCCGGCCTGCAGATCGAAGAAATCGAGCAGACGGTGCGCCCGAAAGGCCACCGTGACGAAGCGGCTGCCCGGCTCGACAGTGAAGTGGCGCGGCGCCAGCGTCGGTCCGCTCAGGAAGGCACCCGGCAGAGGCGTCACGCTGCCGTCGACATGGCATAGATGGGCACCGCCCCGCACATACACCACCAGCTGCGGGTCCGGCATGGCCGGCAAGTGATTTTGAGAATGCGTGAAGGCGCCGACCATGATGGCACGCACCGAAGCGGCAAGCGCAGAGATGGGAGCGAAGAGGCAGCGATGCATCGGGGCGATTGGTGTCGGAACCGGATCCGCCCGTGATGCGCATGGAGATTGGCGGAACGAGAATTATCGTTTCGCCATTATTGAGCCCGGCATCGAGACTTGCAAGAGCCTGGTGTCCGCTCGCTGGCGGCTCAGCGGCGGCGGCGCTGCGGCGCAGCCGTGGTC
>JAEWBA010000286.1 GCA_023391395.1 Pseudomonadota bacterium | reverse complement strand
GGGGAATGCCCGGCGGGTAGGGCGTCAACAGGATCGCTGTGACGCGGCCTTCCAGTTCATCGATTGCGACGCGCTCGATTTCGCGGTGCGCCATTTTGGCGAACGCATCCGACGGTTTCATTGCGGGCTGCATGTCGGACAAATACATCTCGGTGGTCAGGCGCGCCACGTCGTAGGCCTTGTACATGTCGTGGATCTGGTGGCACAGTTCGCGCAGGCCGATCCGCTCGTAGCGCGGATTGGCGGCGGCGAACTCCGGTAAGATGCGCCAGATCGGCTGGTTCTTGTCGTAGTCGTCCTTGAACTGCTGCAGCGCGGTCAAGAGCGTGTTCCAGCGGCCCTTGGTGATGCCGATGGTGAACATGATGAAGAAGGAGTACAGGCCCGCCTTTTCGACGATGACGCCGTGCTCGGCCAGGTACTTGGTGACGATGGACGCCGGGATGCCGGTGTCGCTGAATTTGCCATCCAGGGACAGGCCGGGCGTGACGATGGTGGCCTTGATCGGGTCCAGCATGTTGAAGCCGGGCGCCAGCTTGCCGAAGCCGTGCCAGTCGTCCTCGGCATTGATCATCCAGTCTTCCTGGGTGCCGATGCCGCTTTCGGCCAGCTTGTCCGGGCCCCATACCTGGAACCACCAGTCCTGGCCCCATTCCTCGTCCACCTTGCGCATGGCGCGGCGGAACTCCAGCGCTTCCTGGATGCTTTCCTCGACCAGCGCCTTGCCGCCGGGCGGCTCCATCATGGCGGCGGCGATGTCACAGGAGGCGATGATTGCGTACTGCGGCGAGGTCGAGGTGTGCATCAGGTAGGCTTCGTTGAAGATGCCCTGGTCCAGCTTCACGGTTTCCGATTCGCGCACCAGGATCTGCGAGGCCTGCGACAGGCCGGCCAAGAGCTTGTGCGTGGACTGCGTAGAGAAAATCAGCGATTCCTTGGCGCGCGGGCGATCCTTGCCGATCGCGTGCATGTTCTTGTAGAACTCATGGAAGGTGGCGTGCGGCAGCCAGGCTTCGTCGAAGTGCAGGGTGTCGATTTCGCCGTCCAGCATCTGCTTCAGGGTCTCGACGTTGTAGACCACGCCATCGTAGGTCGATTGCGTGATGGTCAGGATGCGCGGCTTCTTGTTCTTCGCTTCTCGGGCGAAGGGGTTGGCCTCGATCTTCTTCATGATGTTTTCCATCTTGAATTCCTCGAGCGGGATCGGGCCGATGATGCCGAGGTGGTTGCGCGTCGGCATCAGGAACACGGGAATCGCCCCGGTCATGATGATCGAGTGCAGGATGGACTTGTGGCAGTTACGGTCCACCACCACGATGTCGCCGGAGGCAACCGTGGAATGCCACACCATCTTGTTCGAGGTGGAGGTGCCGTTGGTGACGAAGTAGCAGTGGTCCGCATTGAAGATGCGCGCGGCATTGCGCTCGGAAGCCGCCACCGGGCCGGTATGGTCCAGCAACTGGCCGAGTTCCTCGACCGCGTTGCAGACGTCGGCGCGCAGCATGTTCTCGCCGAAGAACTGGTGGAACATCTGCCCAATCGGCGACTTCAGGAAAGCAACGCCGCCGGAGTGGCCGGGGCAGTGCCAGGAGTAGGAGCCGTCCTTGGCGTAATGCACCAGCGCGCGGAAGAAGGGCGGCGCCAGTCCATCGAGGTACGACTTCGCTTCGCGGATGATATGGCGTGCGACAAACTCCGGCGTGTCCTCGAACATGTGGATGAAGCCATGCAGCTCCCGCAGGATGTCATTGGGGATGTGGCGCGAGGTGCGGGTTTCGCCGTACAGGTAGATCGGGATGTCGGCGTTCTTGTAGCGGATTTCCTCGACGAAGGCGCGCAGCGATTTCAGTGCGGTCTCGATTTCCTCATTCGAGCCGCCGCCGAACTCCTCGTCGTCGATCGAGAGGATGAAGGCCGAGGCGCGCGACTGCTGTTGGGCGAACTGCGACAGATCGCCGTAGCTGGTGACGCCCAGCACCTCCATGCCCTCGTTTTCCATGGCTTGCGCCAGCGCGCGTATGCCCAGGCCCGAGGTGTTTTCGGAACGGAAGTCTTCGTCGATGATGACGATGGGGAAGCGGAATTTCATCGAGGTCTCCAGTGTGAGGAGGGAGACGCCTGGGTCAGTCACGGTGCCATCGAAGCACCCACCGCTTGCGCGCCAAAAATAAAAACCGAATTTTCGCAGATATGGGGAAAGCGTGGGGAGTCGTCGTTCGACCGGCACAGGAGGACTTGGCGGCCGGCGCCACAGAGGCTTGCCTGCTTGATAATCGGCGTTGCGGGAGGGCGCTGCAGGCGCGCACCGGTACCGCACAGAGGCGATCAATCACTGCTGCCACTGTGAGGACGAAACCGGCGCTTTGCCGCCTTGTGCGAAAAACGATGCTTCGCAGTTCCCGAGGCCGGGTAGCCGGCGCCCCCGAAGGAGAAGAGGCGGGCGCCCCTTCCGAGAAGGACGCGGCCTCAATGCAAAGGCGTACCCGGCGGCGTGCCGGTCTCGCCGCTGTGCATTTCACTGGCGGAAGCGGAAACCGGTGTCGCCATCCGTGTGGTTGCGCCGCCGCGCTCCAGAAATTCCTTCATGCGCTGCAGGTCGTCCTCGAGCTGCTTTTCCGGGCTGCCGTCGAACATCGAGGCGGCCAGCTTGCCGGCGATGCCGCCGGGCGGACGGTAAGTCATCTCGACTTCGACCATGGTGCCGCCGTTCATGGGCTGGAAACTCACCGTGCCGGCCTGTTCCACCATGTCGTTCGGTTCGCTTTGCCAGGACATCCTCTCGGGACGGTCTTCGGTCAGACGCGAATCCCATTCCAGGCGGGCGCCGGCCGGGCCGCTGACGACCCAGTGCGAGCGGCCGCCGCCCAGATCTTCGACTCTTTCCACGTTGGACATGAAGCGCGGGAAATTTTCGTAATTGCGCCACGCCGCATACACGGCTTGGGGCTCGGCGGCGATATGGATGTTCTTGCGCATCTCGAACGCCTGGGCCGAACCCATTTGCGCTCTCATTCGCTGCCCGCGCGTATTGCTCAGCCCGCGTGCCAGCAAGCCGACGCCTAGCGCTGCCAGGGCCAGGCTTCCCGGTGTGCGGCGCAGAACGCCATAACAGCTCAGCATGCCGCCGCCGACGGTCGCCGCGGCACGCCATCCGGGCGGCAGGTTTCGTTGCAGCAGCGAGGCGCGCGGCTGACGCGGCCGGCCTTCGCCTTGTAGCGCGGCGATGTGTTCGCCGCTTTCGTGCACTTCGAGCTGGTCGCTCAGCTCCATGACTCCGGGAACCATCTTGACCATGCGCAGCAAGCCGCCCAGTTCGTCAGCCAGAATCGGACCGCTCAAGGTGACGCGGCCTTGGCTGGCTTCCACCTTGATCGCATGGGGATGCGAGACGGCACGCCCGATCTTGGTGCGCACGCGCGCCACCAGCACCTCATCGTCGGCCGCATCGTGGGAATGCAGGAATCTGCGGTTGGCCTCGGCGCGCAATCCTTGCAGGCGATTGTTCAAGTCTCGCGAAGCAACGCTGACTGCGCTCCCGGACTTCGTCAGGACACTGCGCATCTTGTCGCGCGCCACGGCGCGGCGGCGGCGCCCGTGATTCGGGTCTGCCAGGTACATGGCCAGAGCGCCCAGGGCGGCGCCGCCTATCCATTTCGTGAAAGTGTGACTGCTTCTTGATTCTTCATTCATGATCGTCTCCTTTCTGTCGGCCCCAGCCCTTGCCCAGCGGCCGGAATCGAAGGCAAAGCCCTTTGACATGGCACGGCCGCAATCGTTGCAGCGGCCGGAAAGGAGAGCGGCAATTGCGTTCAGGAACGCTTTGCCGGCTTGCGCTCGTAGGTCACGAATGCATAATCGAAACCTTGTTCGGCGGAATGGTGGGACTCGCGGCTCACTTCCTCCCACTGCGCCGCGTCGATGGACGGGAAATAGGTGTCGCAGTCGAAGGTCCTGGCGATTTCGGTGACGATGAGGCGATCCGTTACCGGCCAGGCCTGGTCGAAGATCTGCGCGCCGCCGATCACGTAGGCCGGCACGCCGGCCACCAGCTTGCGCGCCGCATCCAGAGAATCGACGGCCTCGATCCCTTCATGGCGCCACTGCGGGTTGCGGGTGATGACGATGTTGCGGCGGTTCGGCAGGGGACGGCCGATGGAATCGAAGGTCTTGCGCCCCATGATGATCGGATGGCCGGTCGTGGTGCGCTTAAAGTGCGCCAGGTCTTCCGGCAGATGCCAGGGCAGGGTATTGTTGACACCGATGCCGCGCCGGGCATCGATGGCGACAATGATGGTCAGTGGCGGTTCCATGCAGCTTGTCTT
>JAEWBA010000267.1 GCA_023391395.1 Pseudomonadota bacterium | reverse complement strand
TCCAACATCATGGACGCCGTGCGCTGGGTGCTGGGCGAGTCCAAGGCCTCGGAACTGCGCGGCGAATCGATGCAGGACGTGATCTTCAACGGCACGACCACTCGTAAGCCGGCGGGTCGCGCCTCGGTCGAACTGGTGTTCGACAACAGCGACGGCCGCGCTGCCGGCCAATGGAGCCAGTACACGGAGATCGCGGTCAAGCGCGTGCTGACGCGTGACGGCACCTCCACTTATTACATCAACAACCAGGCCGTGCGCCGGCGCGATATCCAGGACATCTTCCTCGGGACCGGCCTGGGGCCGCGCGCCTACGCCATCATCGGCCAGGGCATGATTTCGCGCATCATCGAGGCGCGCCCGGAAGATCTGCGCATCTTCCTGGAAGAGGCCGCCGGCGTGTCCAAGTACAAGGAGCGGCGCCGCGAAACCGAGAACCGCCTGCAGGACACCCGCGAAAATCTGACGCGCGTGGAAGACATCCTGCGCGAGTTGAATGCCAATCTGGAAAAGCTGGAGGCGCAGGCCGCCGTCGCCCAGAAATTCCGCGAACTGCAATCCGACCAGGAAGAAAAGCAAAAACTTCTGTGGCTGCTGCGCAAGAACGAAGCCAAGGCCGAGCAGGAAAAATTCTTCCGCGACATTGAGCGCGCCCAGATCGAGCTGGAAGAGCAGACCGCCAAGCTGCGCCATATCGAAGCTGAGCTGGAGCATATGCGCCAAGCGCATTACGCTGCCGGCGACCGCATGCATACCGCGCAAGGCCATCTGTACCAGACCAATTCCGAAATCGGTAGCCTGGAAGCGCAGATCAGGTTCGTCATCGAATCGCGCAATCGCTTGCAGTCGCAGTTGAATTCGCTGACCGCCCAGCGTGATCAGTGGCAGCGGCAGGGCCAGCAGCACGAGGAAGAGCTGGTCGAAGCCGAACTGTACCTGGAGGAGCATGCTGCCCGTGTCGAGCAGGCGCAGCACGCTGCGCAGCAGCAGCACGACAACCTGCCCGCGCTGGAGCAGGCTTGGCGCGAGGCGCAACTGAAGAGCACCGAATCGCGCGCCGCCATCATGCAGATCCAGCAGCAGATCGAGCTGGAATCGGCGCATCAGCGCAATGCCTCCAACATCCTCGCCAACCTGGCGACACGGCGCGAGCGTCTGACACAGGAAAAGGGCGGCATGGTCCTGCCCGATTCCACCCACCTTGCCAACCTGAAGCTGCAACTCGAGGAAAAGCAGGCAACGCTGGAAGAAGCGAGGCATCAGCTGGAAGCGGCGCAGGAACAATTGCCGAAGCTGGAAGAAGAGCGCCGCGCCGCCCAGGAGCAATTCAATACCGAGAGCGCCAACAATGCGCAGCTGGAAGCGCGCCTGGCCGCCCTGAAGCAATTGCAGGAAAACGTGCAGACCCAGGGCAAGGTGCAACCCTGGCTGCAGAAGCACGGCCTGGGCGAGCTTCCGCGCCTATGGCAGAAACTGCACATCGATGCCGGCTGGGAAACCGCCCTGGAATCGGTGCTGCGCGAACGCACTTCGGCGCTGGAAGTGTCGAACCTGGATTGGGCAAAGGCTTTCTTCAGCGACGCTCCGCCGGCCAAGCTGGCCCTGTTTTCGCCGAACGTCTCGTCTGCCGGAAGCGAGGCGCCGGCCGGGCTCAAGCCTTTCCTGAATCTGCTGCAATTGAACGATCCGGGGCTGCGCGTCCTGATGCAGGACTGGCTGCACAACGTCTTTGTCGCCGACGACGTGAACACGGCCTTCGTCGATCGAGCCAAGCTGCCGGTAGGCGGCTGTTTCGTGACGAAGCAGGGTCACGTGATCGGCAAATCGAGCGTGCGCTTCTATGCTTCGGATTCGGAGCAGGACGGCATGCTGGCGCGCCAACAGGAAATCGACAATATCGCCAAGCAATTGCGCGCCCAGCAGATGCTGGCCGAGGAAGCGAGGTGGCGCGTGGTGCGTGCGGATGCCGCCCTGTCGCAGGCCACCCAGCGCCTGCAGGAGCTGCGCCAGCGCGTCGGCACCCTGACCCAGGCCGCGCACGGTTTGCAGATCGACGTGATGAAGCTGTCGGAAGTGCAGGAACGCTTCAACCAGCGCAGCACGCAGATTGAAGCAGACCTCGGGGAAATCGCGGCCCAGGAAGCCGAGCAGCAGCAGGCCAAGGCGGAATCCGAAGCCAAGTTCGAGCAGCTCGATGCGGAGCTGGCCGAGCTGCAGGAAAGGCATGAAGAGGGCCAGACCGATTATCTGGCCAAGGAACAGCAGTTGAACGATGCGCGCCTGCGCCTGCGCGAGCTGGAGCGCGCGGCCCAGGAAGCGGAATTCGCCGAGAAGTCGCATCGCAACAAGATCGAGGAATTGAAGCGCAGCATCTCGACTGCCCGCGAACAGGCGGCGCAGTTGTTCGCCAGCATGCAACAAGGTCAGCTGGAACTGGAAAGTTTGGACGACCAGGCGGCACAGGCCGGTCTGCAATCCTTGCTGGAAAGGCGCAGCGAGCAGGAGCGGGCGCTGGCCGATGCGCGCCACGAACTGGATCAGCTTACGCAGAAGCTCCGGCACCAGGAGGAAGCGCGCATGCAGGCCGAGCGCAGCCTGCAACCGCAGCGCGAACGCATCATGGAGCTGCAGTTGAAGGAGCAGGCGGCGCGCCTGAACCAGGAACAGTATGCGCAGCAGCTCGCCGAAGCGCAGGCCGACGAGGCGGCGCTGACGGAAAAGCTGAACCCGGACATGAAGGCGTCCTATCTGCAGGGCGAGGTCACGCGCCTCAACAATGCGATTGCCGCGCTGGGCGCAGTCAACCTCGCCGCCCTGGACGAGCTGGCGCAGGCGTCCGAGCGCAAAAATTTCCTCGATGCCCAGCACGCCGACCTGACCGAGGCGATGAATACCCTGGAAGACGCGATCAACAAGATCGACAAGGAAACGCGCGAATTGCTGCAGGATACCTTCGACAAGGTCAACAAGCATTTCGGCGAACTGTTCCCGATGCTCTTCGGCGGCGGCCAGGCCAAGCTCATCATGACCGGCGAGGAAATTCTCGATTCAGGCGTGCAGGTGATGGCACAGCCGCCGGGCAAGAAGAACGCGACCATTCATCTCCTGTCGGGCGGCGAAAAGGCACTGACGGCGACCGCGCTGGTGTTTTCCATGTTCCAGTTGAATCCGGCGCCCTTCTGCCTTCTGGACGAAGTGGATGCGCCGCTGGACGATGCCAATACCGAACGCTTCTGCAACATGGTCAAGCGCATGTCGGCGCAGACCCAGTTCCTGTTCATCTCGCACAACAAGATCGCCATGGAGATGGCGCAGCAACTGATCGGCGTCACCATGCAGGAGCAGGGTGTCTCGCGGATCGTGGCGGTGGATATGGAATCGGCGGCGAACTTCGCCTCGGAGGCGCAAGCCGCGTGATGTGCCGGCGCATGGCGCGCCGGCTGCGTCAGATGCGGGCCGAGCGCGCCATGGCGGCGCGTTTCTGGTAGTAGGCGACATTCTGGTGTGCCTCGCGTGCCCGCTGCTGCTCGATGTCGGCGCAGATCAGGTAGTGGCGTTCGGCGCGGCGCAGCCACCAGCGGTGTACCGAGCGCACCAGCGGTCCGAGCGACAGCATCGCCAGTTCATTCAATCCAAAGTCGCGCGCGGCCTGGCTGCTTGCGGTACCGCGCTCGCGCATGGTTGCGTGGCGCGGGATAGCGAAATCGCCGGGCTGCATTGTAGGATCCCTGCGTTCTCTATAATTGCGTTGCATGCGTTTCTCCATGGTCGAAGGAAGTTCCGACACTGCGATGTCTTGCGTGCGTGGAACGCTTGTCATTTTTAATGCCGCCACGCATGCGTTATTGATAGCGGTCAACCAGAGGGAGTCGAGCTTTCATGATGTCTGATGCACAGCAAATGATTTGCCATTCGGCACTGAATTAGAGGGCTTGAAGTCGCGCCCGCACGGCCAAGCGGCTGGCTTGACAACTTTTATGACGGACACTACCCTGATTTCCTTTGTTTTCAGCATCACCGGTTTGCCTTCGCGCCGCAACCGCTTCTGGATTACCCCATGACTCCATCCGTTTTTCTTCTGCGTGACGCAGCCCCGGTCGGGCGTGCTGCGACGCCCCGTGCCGCTCGTAAGGGGCGCATGGCATGACGGACCTGCAAGCCAGCCTGATCGTGATCGGCGGCAGCATCGTCGTCGGCGTGATTTCGTATAACAAGTGGCAGGAATACAAGGCCCGCAAGACCGTGGAGAAAGCATTTTCTTCCGAGCCCGACGACGTGCTGATGGCTGCCGATGTGCCGGCTGCGCGCACCGACGATCAACGCCATGAACCCGTGCTCGAGGAGAGCGCATCCCTGGCCTGGGCCACTTCAGAACTCGCCGAATCCGAACCGGCAGCTCCGATGGCGCCGGCGCCGCAACGCGAGCTTCCTGTCGACGAATTGATCGACTGCATCATTCCCATTGCGCTCGAAGCACCTTTGCGCGGCGACCGCATCCTGCCGCGCCTGCAGGGCTTGCGCCATATCGGCAAGAAACCGGTGCATTTCATCGGGCAGCGCGAGGATGGAGGCTGGGAAGAGGTCGCACAGGGCGGCATCTACTATGGACTGAAGGCCGGCGTGCAATTGGCCAGCCGGGCCAGTGCCCTGAACGAGATCGAATATTCGGAATTGATCACGTGCCTGCGCCAGATGGCCGATGAACTCGATGCCGAGCCGGACGTGCCCGACATGGCCGATGTCATGGCCCAGGCTCGTTCCGTGCATCAGTTCGTCAGCGAATACGACGCGCAACTGAGCGTCAACGTGAAGTCCAACGGCGAAGCCTGGGCCGTCAACACCTTGATGGCGGCGCTGGAACGGCAGGGCTTCGACCTTCGCCCTGATGGCCGGCTGGTCATGCCGGACGGCGATGGCGGCATCCTGTTTTCGGTCTCCACCAATGTCACCCTGGCCGAGGAAAACACCTCATGCCTGACGCTCTTGCTGGATGTGCCGCGCGTGGCGCCCTTGCGCGACGGTTTTGGTGCCATGATCGCCTGCGCCCGTGTCTTGGCCGGTCGTCTGGGCGGCACGGTGGTCGATGACAGCGGGCAAGCCCTGTCCGATGCGGCGCTCGACGAGATCGCCGGTCAGGTGAGCGCCTTCTACGACAACATGGAGGCAGCGGGCGTCCCGGCCGGCTCGAGCCGGGCGCTGCGCCTGTTCGCCTGATGCAATCGGATCTGTTTGCGCATCCGCCTGCCCATGACGCCGCGCCCCCAGCCAAAGACGACTGGAAGGCGCGCGCCAACTGGCTGCGCGATGAGCTGAACCGGCATAGCCACGCCTACTACGTTCTCGACAATCCGAGCATCCCGGACGCGGAATACGACAAGCTGTTTCGCGAACTGGAAGCGCTGGAGCGGGAACATCCCGAACTCGTCACGCCCGATTCCCCGACCCGTCGCGTCGGCGGCCAGCCACTGCCCCAATTCGCGCCGGTGCGTCATGCCGGGCCCATGCTGTCGATCCGCACCGAAACCGATACCACCGCGGCAGGAGCGATTGCCTTCGATGCGCGGGTGCGGCGCGAGCTGGGATTGGCGGCCGACGCACCGCCGGTCGAGTATGCGGCCGAGCTGAAGTTCGACGGCCTAGCCATCAACCTGCGCTACGAAAATGGCGTTCTGATCCAGGCCGCAACACGCGGCGACGGCACCACCGGTGAGGACGTGACGCAGAACATCCGCACCATCCGCCAGATTCCTCTGCGCCTGATGCATTGCGATGCTCCGGTGCTGGAAGTGCGCGGCGAAGTCTACATGCGCCGCGATGCCTTCGAAATCCTGAATGAGCGACAGCGCGAAAAAGGCGAGAAAACCTTCGTCAACCCGCGCAATGCCGCCGCCGGCGCCGTACGCCAGCTCGATCCGGCGATCGCCGCGCGCCGCCCGTTGAGCTTCTTTGCCTACGGCCTCGGGGAAGTCCAGGGCTGGGACGCTCCCGCTAGCCATGCCGCCACATTGGATGCCCTGGAAAAGATGGGCATGCCGGTCGACGCCGAACGCCGGGTGGTGCAGGGGGCCGCCGGCCTGAGCGAGTTTCATGCGCATGTCGCCGCCCTGCGCGATGCATTGCCCTTCGACATCGATGGCGTCGTGTACAAGGTCAACAGCGTCGCCCTGCAGCGCCGGCTAGGTTTCGTCTCGCGCGAGCCGCGCTGGGCCGTGGCACACAAATACCCGGCGCAGGAACAGATGACGGTGGTGCGCGACATCGACGTGCAAGTCGGCCGTACCGGCAAGCTAACGCCGGTCGCGAAACTGGAGCCGGTCTTCGTCGGCGGCGTGACGGTCACCAATGCGACCCTGCACAACGAGGACGAGACGCGGCGCAAGGACGTGCGCGTCGGCGACACGGTGATCGTACGGCGCGCGGGTGACGTGATACCGGAAGTGGTGGCCGTGGTGGCGGACAAGCGCCCGGCCGAGGCCGGCGAGCCTTTCGACATGTTCCGCCGTCTGCAGGGCAAGTGTCCGGTCTGCGGCAGCCACATCGACCGCATAGCCGGAGAAGCCGACTGGCGTTGCACTGGCGGGCTGGTATGCGGGGCGCAACGCAAGCAGGCGATCGAGCATTTCGCCGGCCGCCGCATGATGGACATCGAAGGACTGGG
>JAEWBA010000262.1 GCA_023391395.1 Pseudomonadota bacterium | reverse complement strand
CCGGCCATGACATCGAGACCCTCATAGAGACGATACGAAAAATCCGCGACCACGGCATTGCCGTGATCCTGATCGAACATCACATGGACGTCGTGATGGGCGTGTCCGACAGGGTTGCCGTGCTGGACTTCGGACAGAAAATCGCGGAAGGCGCTCCAGCGGAGGTGAAGAATGATCCCAAGGTGATCGAAGCTTACCTTGGCGCCGTGACAGAAAACGCTTCAGCCGTAGAGAATCGGGCATAAGATGCTTACCGTCGACAATTTGCATGCAGGCTATGGGAACGTCGAGGTCTTGCATGGCATCTCCCTCGAGGTGCCGAAAGGAAAAGTCGTTAGCCTGATCGGCTCCAACGGTGCCGGTAAAACCACGACGATGCGGGCGATTTCGGGAATGCTGAGGCCGCGCGCGGGAAAGGTGCGGCTTGCCGACAGCGATATTACAGGCAAGGATTCCTTCCAGATTGCCAGGATGGGGCTGGCCCATTCGCCGGAAGGGCGGCGTGTCTTTGGCGGGCTGTCGGTGACCGATAACCTGCTACTGGGAGCTTTCCCTCGCCTGACCGGCGGGAGGCCGCGCGGAGATGTCAAGGCGGATCTCGAGCGCGCGATGGAGCTCTTCACGCGGCTCAAGCAAAGACGCGATCAATTGGCAGGCACATTGTCCGGCGGCGAGCAGCAGATGCTGGCCATGGCCCGCGCCGTCATGCTGAATCCCGATGTGGTGTTGATGGACGAACCTTCGATGGGGCTGGCACCGATCCTGGTGGAAGAGGTTTTTCGAATCATTGAAAGACTGAAGGAACAGGGCGTCACCATGCTATTGGTGGAACAATTCGCTGCCGCGGCGCTGGCGGTTTCGGACTATGCCTATGTGCTCGAAAACGGCAGGATCAACCTGCATGGTCCGGCGCAGCAGATGCGAACCGATTCGGCAGTGAAGGCTGCCTATCTCGGAGGGCATTGAACCCGACGGAAGCGTACGCCGATCAGCAGCATTTGCAGTGCAGGCAAGGCTGTCCTGCGTCATCCAACTGACATGAGCGAATACATCCGAGACAGCGTGACAAACCGGATGGGAGTTCTCACGCTGGACCGCCCCGCAGCGCTCAATGCGCTCTCGATCGGCATGATCCGCGCCATGACACGGGCGCTGCTGGCGTGGCGCGAGAATCCAAATGTAGATGCGGTGCTGGTGCAAAGCTCCAGCGAACGTTCGTTTTGCGCCGGTGGTGATATCCGGTTCTTGTACGAAGCGGGAAGGTCCACGCCCGAAACGGGCAGCCCCGCGATGGAGGACTTCTTCACAGAGGAATACATCCTCGATCACCTCATTCATCATTACCCCAAGCCCTATATTTCCCTCATGGACGGAATCGTCATGGGCGGCGGGATGGGAATAGGGCAGAACGGCACCGCCTGCAGAACGCGCATAGTGACGGAACGCACGAAGATGGCCATGCCGGAGGTCAAAATCGGCATGTTTCCGGACGTAGGCGGCAGTTATTTTTTGTCGCGTACTCCCGGCCAGGTCGGCACGTATCTCGGTGTGGCCGGGGAAGTCATCGGGGCTGTCGATGCCTTGTATGCCGGACTGGCGGATGTCTTCATCCCCTCGCCGCAATTGCCCGCTCTCATGGAGCGCCTGAAAACCACCACGGCGAAGAACAGCCACGCGACCATCCGCGAGTTTGCGGCGCCGTTTCAAGCACAGGCTGCACCGGATAAGGGCATATTTGCAGTGCAACGCGTCCGGATAGAACGGCATTTCTCGCACGATTCGGTGCCTGCCATCATGACCTCGCTCGAGGAGGATGCGGAGCCGTTCGCGCAGCAGACGCTGGCTGCCATGAAAACGCGCTCGCCTTTGATGATGTGCGTGACGCTGGAGCAAATTCGCCGCGGAGCGACGATGCTGATGGCGGATTGCCTGCGCATGGAGCGATCGATGGTGCGCTATTGCTATGCCTGCGGGGAAGTATTGGAAGGCATACGGGCGATGGTGATCGCCAAGGACCATGCGCCGCGCTGGACGCCGGCGGCACTTCACGAAGTCACGCCGGAAATGGTGGAATCCTTCTTTCATCCGGTGTGGCCCGGCTTCGCTCATCCATTGCGGGACCTGCAATAACGTCGTCGGGGAAAGAGCTGGTTGCTACCGGCGTGTTGCGACCGGTTGAAGGAGCGAGCAAATGGCACTTCCCCCACTCACAAGCGATACGGCCGCCGGCGTCGTAGCGTCCTTTCTGAAGGCGCGCGGCATAGATCGCATCTTTGCCCTGTGCGGCGGCCATATCATGCCGATCTGGATGCGTTGTGATGCGGAAGGCATCCGCATCATCGATGTGCGCGATGAGCGTGCAGCGGTCTTCATGGCTCATGCGCATGCGGAACTGACCGGTACGCCCGGCGTGGCGCTCGTGACTGCCGGGCCGGGAATGACGAACGCCATGACTGGTATCGCGAACGCCCATGTCGCGCGTGCCCCGGTACTGGTGCTTTCCGGCCTGCCTCCCTGTGCCCAGGAAAACCGCGGTGCGCTGCAGGATCTGCCGCATGTCGAGATGGTGCGACCGATCAGCCGCTATGCGCGTACCGTGCGCGAGCCTTCGCTCGTGCTGCCGGAACTCGACGAGGCCCTCAGCCGCGCATTGGGGCAGGGGAGCGATCCGGGGCCGGTATACCTTGACTTCCCGACCGACACGCTGCGCGCGGAGGTGCCGCGCGCACTGCAACTGGCAGAGCACTTCCGCCCCAAGCCTGGGGTACGGCTGTTGCCTGACCCGGTTCAGGCTGCGGCGGCAGCGAAGCGGCTCTGGTCTGCGAAGCGCCCGCTAGTGATCACCGGGCGCGGCGCCCGGAGCGCCGGGCCTGAACTTGTTACGCTGCTGGACCGCTTAGGCGCGGCCTACCTTGATACCGGGGAAAGCCGCGGACTGGTGCCCGATGAGCATCCATCGGTGGTGGCTGCCATGCGCGGTACGGTTCTGGGCGAAGCGGATCTGGTCATCACGATCGGCCGGCGCCTGGACTTCCAACTGGCCTACGGTTCCCCGGCGGTGTTTGGTGACGCCGGTTTTGTACGGATCGCCGATGCCCCGGGAGAACTGCGCGACAACCGGCGCGGCGAGGTGGAGATGTTCGCCTCGCCGGCGCTTGCGCTTGCCGCCATCATCGAAGCGGCCGCGAACACGGTGAGTGAGGTCGACCGGAACTGGGTCCAGTCAAGACATGCCTCCCATGAGGATCGCTCCCGGAAGTTGCGCGAATCGATGCGCAGTGCGCCGAACGGCAGCGACGGCAGTATGCACCCGAACCGCCTGTTGGCTGCATTGCAGGAGAAGCTTGCGCCGGATGCGATCGTGGTGGCGGATGGCGGCGATTTCCTTAGCTTTGCACGCGTGGGACTGCCGGCGAAGACGTACATGGATCCAGGTCCGCTCGGGTGCATCGGGATGGGCGTGCCGTTTGGCGTTGCAGCGAGCCTTGCCTATCCCTCCCGGCAGGTCATCGTGGCGACGGGCGACGGCGCGTTCGGTTTCAATGCAATGGAGATGGATACGGCGGTGCGCCATGGCGCGAAGCCGCTGATTGTCGTGGCCAATAATGGGGCTTGGCAAATCGAAGTGCATGATCAGACCGATACCCACGGAAAGGTCGTCGGCACCCGGCTGCAGTTTGCCGATTACGCTGCCATGGCGCGCGCCTTTGGCTTGTAC
>JAEWBA010000215.1 GCA_023391395.1 Pseudomonadota bacterium | reverse complement strand
CTCTCACCTAGCGAAACGAAAGGAGAATGAACGATGGAAGTGCATCTGCTTGCCAACGAGTTTTCGCTGACTCCTTCCCTGCGTGAATACGTTCTCAAACGCCTGGGCTACGCGTTTTCTCCCGCGCGCGACAGGATAGGCAGCATCGCCGTGCGCCTGCGCGACCTGAACGGGCCACGCGGCGGGCGCGATATGCAATGCCAGGTGCATGTGACCATGCCGGGGCGGCCCGACGTCGTCATCAAGACCGTGCAGGAAGACATGTATGCCGCAATTGACGATGCGATCAAGCGCGCGGCCTATAGAGCGCTGCGGATTGTCATGCGCAAGCGCAACGTACGCGTCCCGCGCGAAGCCCTGCTCGCGGCATCCGCCCCGCAACCGGCCTAAGCCGCAATGACGCTGCCGGTGGAAGCCGGCAGCGCGCCTTCTTCACGTGGACGGCCAGTAAGCGGCCGCAGCCGCGGCTGTATCGGCGAATTCGCGAAAGCGCGCGATTTTGCCATCGCGGAGGGTGAATACTTCCGCCCAGTCAGTCTCGAATTGCCTGTGGGTCGATTTGACGCTCCAGACCGAATGCCCCAGAGCGACCACCTTGTCGCCCTGAGCGACATACTCGCGCGGCTCGAACTGCAGGGCGATCTGGGATTCGGCCAGCAGGCGGAAAAATTGCGCAACCTCTTCCTTCCCGCGCCGCATGCCTGAAAAAGGCATGTTGTCCGTATCGTCCAGCTTCCATTCGATATCCTCGGTGCACAATTCCAGCACTCCGGCAATGTCGCCTTTGCCGAACTTCTCGTAGGCCTGCATGACCAGCCTGGTGTTTTCCTGTTCGTTCATCGCGGCCCCCTTGCCCATCACTCCTGATTCACCATAGAGTCCGCGCGGGACAGAGGCTTGTGTGGCATCAATGGCGCTCTCTGCATGAGATGCGGCTTGGTCTTTTCTCTCTGCCGTAAACTTCCACACTGCGAACCTTCCCGCATCGGGATAAGGTCCAAAGGCATGGCCACGGCAACCTTCCGGTTCTACGAAGAACTGAACGATTTCCTCGCCCCGGAGCGGCGCGGGTGCAGCTTCGACTGTGTCTGCGCCCGGGCGGCAACAGCCAAGCACATGATCGAAGCGCTCGGAGTGCCCCATACCGAGGTCGAACTGATACTCGTTAACGGCGAATCGGCTGGATTCGAGCGCATCCTGCGGGATGGCGACCGGGTGGCCGTCTACCCGAAGTACGAAGCCTTCGATATCACACCGCTCTTGCGCGTGCGGCCGCGTCCCTTGCGGGTGATGCGCTTCGTCGCCGATGTCCACTTGGGCGGGCTCGCCTACCTGCTGCGCATGGCCGGCTTCGATACGTTGTATGACGCCGGCTTCGACGATGCCGGCATCGCCGCCATTTCGGCAAAAGAAAGCCGCATCGCCCTCACCCGCGATCGCGGGCTGCTCAAGCGCCGCGAAATCACCCATGGCTGCTACGTGCATGCGCTGAAACCCACGCAGCAATTGCGCGAAGTCTTCGAACGCCTGGACCTGGAACGCAGTGCGCGGCCGTTCACGCTCTGCCGCTATTGCAATGCGCCGCTGCGCCCCATCGGCAAGGCGCAGGCAGCGGCGCGCGTGGCGCCGGCGGTGCTGGAGCGCTATGAAGAATTCCGCCTGTGCGAACACTGCCAGCGCGTGTACTGGGAAGGCTCCCACTGGCAGCGCCTGCGCGCGATGCTGGCGGCGGATGCGCGCCCTGCAAGGGAAAGCCCTCGTTGACAAGAGAGGGCTTTTGCAGTGCTAGCGGAAAAACAGCAGGCGCGTCGCGAACGTATAGTCCGCCTCGGCCGCCATCAAGGCCACCAGCACCAGCAGGCATAGGGGCGGCACCAGGATCGCGTAGATCAGCGATAGCCTCTCCCATGCCATGTGCATGAAAATCGAGACGATCAAGCCGGCCTTCAGCAGCATGAAGAGGATGATCAGGCCCCAGCGCAGGTAGCCCTCGAAGTGGAGATAATCGACCAGGTAGGAAAGCGTGCTGAGCACGAACAGCAGGCCCCATACCTTCAGATAGAGTCCGATCGGATGCTGTTGTCCAGCGGGCGCGGCCATGGCTTCCTCACCAGAGATAGAAAAGCGCAAAAATGAATACCCACACCAGGTCGACGAAGTGCCAGTACAGTCCCGCGATTTCGACGACCTGATAGTTGCCGCTCTTTTCGTAGCGGCCCTGCAGCACCCGCGTCGCGACAATCCACAGGTAGATCACGCCGCAGGTGACGTGGAATCCATGGAAGCCGGTGATCATGAAGAAAGTCGAGCCGAATTGCGGTGCCCCCATCGGGTTGCCCCAGGGACGCACGCCCTCGTCCAGGATCAGCTTGGACCACTCGAAGGCTTGCATGAAGACGAACAATTCGCCAAGGGTGGCAGTAACGATCATCAGGGTCGCGGCATTGACACGGTCGCGCCGGTAGGCGAAGTTGACCGCCATGGCCATGGTGCCGCTGCTGGTGATGAGCACGAAGGTCATGATCGCAATCAGCAACAGCGGCACGTCGACGCCGCCGACGGACAGTGCGAACACTTCGCTCGGATTGGGCCAGGGCACGGTGCTGGAGATGCGCACCGTCATATAACCGGTCAGAAAACAGGTGAAGACGAAAGTGTCGGAGAGCAGGAAGATCCACATCATCGCCTTGCCCCAGGAAACCTGGAAGGCATGGCGATCGGATGACCAGTCCGACAGCAGCTGACGCCAGCCACTGATCGGCAGGCTTACCTGGACGGCATCGGCAGGAAGCGGGGAAAGTTGGGCGCTCATGGCTTCAGTCCTTCGGTGCAGACCATCAGGCCGTGCCGCAAATGAAGCGGACGACTTCCGGAGTCAGCCAGCCGAGCGCGGCGAACAGCACCAGCCATACGGCCAACAGGAAATGCCAGTAGCGTGCGCACAGTCCGATCGGCTGTGCCGCGCTGCGCGTCCCCACCAATACCGGCCACTGCCGCACATGACGCATCGTCCATGCCCAGGCAAGCAGGCCACCCACCACGTGCAAGCCATGCATGGCGGTCAGCAGATAGAAGAAGCTCGCCGCCGGATTCCCGATCGGCATCACATGATTGGCGAGCAGTTCCCGCCAGGCCCATAGCTGCACACCGAGAAAAGCGAGCCCGCAACAGCCGCCGGCCAGGAACAGGCCGCGGCTGCTTTCCATGTGCGCATGCCGTGCTTGCACGTATGCTCCCTCCAGCGCCAGGCTGCCGGCCACCAGCAAGCCACTGCTCAACCACAACTGCCAAGGCATGCCGATCCGCGACCAGTCGCTGCTATCCATGCGCAAGGCATAGGCCATGAGGAAGAGCGAGAACAGCGAAGTCGCCACGACCAGGAAAAGCCAGAGGGCGACGCTGGTGGCGGAGGGGCGGTGTGGCCGGCGCCAGCCGTAGGTGCGCGTGGCATCGGTCGGAAAGCCGTCGCCCACCCTTGCTTTCAGGATCAGCCCCGCGTTCATGCCACTGCCTCCTTGCCGCTATAAGGTTCGGGCTCCATGCCACCCGCGTCGGGCGGCGCGTTCTGCGGAATGAAATCCTGCGGCGCGCCCGGCACGCTATACGCATACGCCCAGCGATAGACCACCGGCAAGTGCGGCCCCCAGTTGCCGTGCACCGGCGGCGTGTCGGGCGTCTGCCATTCGAGCGAAGCGGCACGCCAGGGATTGGCATCGGCACGGCGGCCGCGGAAGACGCTCCATACCAGGTTGAAGACGAACACCAGCTGCGCCGCGGCGACCACCAAGGCGACCACACTGATGAAGGTATTCAGGCTATGCGCCGATTGTGGAATGAAATCGTATTGCTGGAAGGCATAGTAGCGGCGCGGCATGCCGAGGATGCCGAGGTAATGCATGGGGAAGAAGATCGCGTAAGTGCCGAGGAAGGTGACCCAGAAATGCAGCTTGCCAAGCGTGTCGTTCAGCAGGCGGCCGGTGACCTTCGGATACCAGTGATAGATGCCGCCGAAGATCACCAGGATCGGTGCCACGCCCATCACCATGTGGAAGTGGGCTACCACGAAATAGGTGTTGGAGAGCGGGATATCGACGCTGACATTGCCAAGGAATAGTCCGGTCAGGCCGCCGATCAGGAAGGTGCTGATGAAGGCCAGTGCGAACAGCATCGGCACCGACAAATGTATGTCGCCGCGCCACAGGGTCAGCACCCAGTTGTAGACCTTGATCGCGGTCGGCACCGCGATGACCAGCGTGGTGGTGGCGAAGAAGAAGCCGAAGTAGGGGTTCATGCCCGAGACGAACATGTGGTGCGCCCACACCACCACCGACAACACGCCGATGGCGAGGAGAGCCCACACCATCATGCGATAGCCGAAGATGCTCTTGCGCGCATGCACGCTGATGAGATCGGAGACGATGCCGAAGGCGGGCAGTGCCACGATGTAGACCTCGGGATGGCCGAAGAACCAGAACAGGTGCTGAAACAGGAGCGGGCTGCCGCCCTTGTAAGCGCTTGCCTGCCCCATCGAGATCAGCGACGGCATGAAGAAGCTGGTGCCAAGAGTCTTGTCGAGCAGCATCATCACGCCGGAGACGAATAGCGCCGGAAAGGCCAGCAGGGCCAGAATGGTCGCGACGAAGATGCCCCACACGGTGAGCGGCATGCGCAAGAGCGTCATGCCCTCGGTGCGCGCCTGCAGGATGGTGGTGACGTAGTTCAACCCGCCCATGGTGGCGGCGACGATGAAGATCAGGAGCGACACCAGCATCAGGATGATGCCCCACTCATGCCCTGGCGTGCCGGACAGGATGG
>JAEWBA010000107.1 GCA_023391395.1 Pseudomonadota bacterium | reverse complement strand
GGCTTCGATCGGTCTACGCTGCACGCCTTGTCCGGGCGCATGCGGCCGCTGCGCCAGCATGCCTGCCCTTTTACTCCTGCACCGCCTGGCAGCCGTGCCAAGCTCCATTGGATCAAGCCTGAATTGGTTGCCGAGGTCTCCTTCGCCGAATGGACGCATGACGGCCTGTTGCGCCAAGCCGCCTTCCATGGCCTGCGCGAGGACAAGCCGGCTTCCGCAGTGCGTCGGGAGCAAGCCGTGCACGCACCGGCAAAGGGCAGAGCAAAGGAGACGGCGGCCACGCAGGCCGAACGCGGTCGAATAGAGGGTGTCCACATCACCCATCCGGACCGCATCATCGATGCCGACAGCGGGCTGACCAAGCTGGACCTGGTGCGCTATTACGAGCAGGTGGCACCGGCCATCCTGCCGTTCTTGAAGCGCCGGCCCGTATATCTCTTGCGCGCGCCGGAAGGCGTCGGTGGCGAGCTATTTTTCCAGAAGCACCAGAACCGCCTGCTTATCCCGGGCCTCACCACCTTCGATCCTGCACTCGACCCTGGCCATGCGCCGCTGATGGCCATCGAATCGCCGCAAGCCCTGGTGGGCGCCATGCAAATGGGCTGCGTGGAACTGCATACCTGCAACGCCACCGTAGACATGATCGAGCGCCCCGACTGCATGGTGTTCGACCTGGATCCGGATCCGCACCTCTCCTGGAATGCCGTGGTGGAAGCCGCGCAGTTGACGAAAGTAGCTCTCGATGAACTGGGGCTGCGTGCCTTCCTGAAGACCAGCGGCGGCAAGGGCCTGCATGTGGTGGTGCCGCTGAGTCGCCGCCATGACTGGGACTTGATTGCGGAATTTTCGCGAGCGCTGGCGCAGCATCTGGCACGCACCATCCCCTCGCGCTTCAGCGCCAAGATGGGTGCCAAGAACCGCGTCGGGAAGGTTTTCATCGACTACTTGCGCAATCGTCGCCAGGCCAGCACGGTGGCACCCTATTCCGCGCGCGCCCGGCCGGGACTGCCGGTGGCTACACCTATCGCCTGGGAAGAGCTGGCAGACATTACCGGCCCGGCGGCATGGACCATAAGAACGCTCCCGCAACGACTTGAGCAGCTCGAAGCCGATCCCTGGAAGGACTTCTTCAAGACACGTCAGGCGCTGACGAAGGCCATGCGCGAACGCCTCGGTTTGGGCGAACGATAGGGAGCACGGCAAGCCTGCATCTGCAATATTCTTTGGAAGGAAGGAAATCATGGCGACATTGCACGGCATCCTGGCAGAACTCGGCATTGCGGATCCGGACATGCATCCCGAACGCGAAGCACAGGGCATGGCCCGCTGGAGTGTGGGCGAGGATTTCCGGCCGGAGCAGGGCGGCTCCTACGAAGTTGCCTACGGCCGGATTCCCTTTCGCGGGGAGGAGCGGCAGGTGATCAAGAGAATACGCATCGACGGCCCGACCGCCGACTCCTGGTTCGACCTGGAGGAGAACCACCCGCTCGACAGGGCGCTGCACAGTGCGCCTGTCAAGGCTTTCCGCCCGCTCGAATAGCACCTGAGGCGTGCGGATGTAACCATCGGTTTGGCCAAAACGGCAACAGTCGCTTATGATTGCCGGAAACTGGCAATCTGCAAGGACCGGAACCGATGTTGAAAGTGGTCGTTATCGACAGCAACGCCATTTCGCGCAACCTGCTCACCACTGTGCTGACCAATGGCGGCTATGAGGTCGTGGGCGACGCCAGTCCCAGTTCTGCCGGTCTGGCCAGCATGGCGCGGCTCAAGCCGCAAATCGTCTGCATCGACATCGGCAATCCCGATGAAGAGGGATGGGGCCGCATCGACGCCCTGCGCAGCGACTTGCCCAAGGCCGTGCTGTTCATGGTGTCGGGCCAGATGAGCCCAGACACGGTGCAGGACGCCCTCTCACGCGGCGTGCACGGCTTCATCGTCAAGCCTTTCAATGCGCTTACCGTGCTGGCGACCATCCGCAATACGATAGTCAAGCTGGCGCGCCAGCACCGCAAGGCCACCGTGGGCGACGCTGCCTAGCCGGGAATTACTGCGTGCTGTGCGGATCCGCGGCGACCAGCAGGCTGCAGCGCAACTTCCCGATTAACTGCGCATCGGTAGAGCCTCGCCACCAGCGCATCGTCAGCGGCTTGTGCCGCGAATGGCCGACGATCACCAGCTCCGCATCGGACCGGTTTGCCATGTTGGCGATGACATCGACCGGCTCGCCCACCTCGAGATGAGTGGTAACACTCAATCCGGAGCCGACCAGCATCTCGCGTCCCGCATTCAGCACATCCTGCATGGCCTGGCGTTCCGCCTCTTCGTCTTCGACCGTGGGCGCGGCGGCAACGAACTCGCCGGCAAGCCAGATCGGTGGCGGGGTCACCACCGCCAGCAAATGCACTTCGGCAGGCGTGCCGCTGGCAAGCCGCATGCACTCCTGCAAGGCGAAACGGCTCTCCGGCGTGCCGTTGTAAGCGACAAGAATTTTTCGATACATGATGTGCTCCTCCTCTGCAGTATTGACCGGGCCGCGAACGGCCTTCGGCATTTCCGGCGACATGATACGTGCGCTTGCACCGGAATGGCCATCCCGGGCTCCGGCTTGTGGGGGCTCAGGTTCGCTAACTACCTCGCGCTCAGTGCTTTCTCGATATCTGCAGTCAGGCCTTTGTCTTGCGGCGTCACCTTGCTCGGATAAGCGGCCACAACCTTACCCTGGCGGTCGATGAGATATTTGTGGAAGTTCCA
>JAEWBA010000058.1 GCA_023391395.1 Pseudomonadota bacterium | reverse complement strand
GGCACGCCCAATACCGGCACGATGGTCTTGGCCGCGATCATGCCCGGCAGGTGGGCCGCGCCACCGGCGCCGGCGATGATGGCACGCAGGCCGCGCTGCTGCGCATTTTCGGCATAGGCGAACATCTCGTCGGGCATGCGATGCGCCGACACCACGCGCGCCTCGTGCGGAATGCCGAAGTCCTTGAGCATCGCCACCGCGTGCTGCATCACCTCCCAGTCGGAGGAGGAACCCATTACCACGCCGACCAGGGGCGCGCTTGTCTGCGAGCTTGCCATATCAGTCCTTCAGGGTGGCGCCGGTCAGACGCTCCAGCGCCTCCCGGTATTTTGCGCCGGTCTTTTCAATGACCTCGGCCGGCAGGGCCGGCGCCGGCG
The DNA here is from genome assembly GCA_023391395.1 of Pseudomonadota bacterium. Taxonomy (GTDB): domain Bacteria; phylum Pseudomonadota; class Gammaproteobacteria; order Burkholderiales; family Burkholderiaceae_D; genus Noviherbaspirillum. Next base: position 5,949 of record JAEWBA010000058.1, on the reverse strand, counting down.
CAGTCTTGTTCCAGTCGGAGAGCGTTTCCAGGTAGTCGCGCACGAACTGCTTGTCGAAGGATGGCGGCGACATGCCGGGCACGTAGGAATCGGCGGGCCAGAAACGCGAGGAATCGGCGGTCAGCACTTCGTCCATCAGGTGTAGCACGCCGTTTTCATCCAGGCCGAATTCGAACTTGGTGTCGGCGATGATGATGCCGCGCGTGGCCGCATAATCGGCGGCGCTCTGGTACAGCTGGATGCTGATGTCGCGCATCTTTTCGGCCAGCTCTTTGCCGATGCGCTTTTCCATTTCGGCGAAGCTGATGTTCTCGTCATGCTCGCCGATATCGGCCTTGGCCGCCGGCGTGAACAGCGGCTGCGCCAGCTTGTCGGCCTGGCGCAGGCCCGGCGGCAAGGCGATACCGCAGATCGCTCCAGTCGCCTGGTAATCCTTCCATCCCGAGCCGATGATGTAGCCGCGCACCACCGCCTCCACCAGGATGGGCTTGAGACGCTTGGCAACCACCGCCCTGCCCTTCACCTGCTCGGTCTCTTCCGACCGCACCACGGATTCCGGCGCAACGCCGGTCAGGTGATTCGGCACGATGCCGGCCAGCTTCTCGAACCAGAAGTTGGACATCTGGTTCAGGACCTTGCCCTTGCCGGGAATCGGCTCGTTCATCACGACATCGAAAGCCGACAGGCGGTCGGTGGTGACGATCAGGATCTTGTCGTCGCCGACAGCATAGTTGTCGCGCACCTTGCCGCGTCCCAGCAGGGGAAGAGAGCTGATGGTGGATTGGTAAAGAGTGTTGATCGGGTTTCCAGAAAGACAAACCGGCGGGTGTGTCACACGCCGCCGGTCAGTTTTGTTTCCTAAGCGGGAGCCGGCTCAGGGCCGCAGGAGATTGAGCCAGCTCAAATTTTACTGCACGATCTGGGCCAATTCACCCTTCTTGTACTTTTCCGCCATCTTTTCCAAGGGAATCGGCTTGATCTTCGCTGCCTGGCCTTCGCAGCCGAAAGCGAGGAAGCGCGACTTGCAGATGCCCTTGGCCGCTTCGCGCGCCGGCTTCAGGTACTCGCGCGGGTCGAACTTGGACGGATTCTCCGCGAAGAAGCGGCGGATCGCGCCGGTCATCGCCAGGCGGATGTCGGTGTCGATATTGATCTTGCGCACGCCGTGCTTGATGCCTTCCTGGATTTCCTCGACCGGCACGCCATAGGTTTCCTTCATGTCGCCGCCAAATTCGCGGATCTCGGCCAGCAGTTCCTGCGGCACCGAGGAGGAGCCGTGCATCACTAGGTGGGTGTTGGGAATGCGCGCATGGATTTCCTTGATGCGCTCGATCGCTAGGATGTCACCGGTTGGCTTGCGCGAGAACTTGTAGGCACCGTGCGAAGTACCGATGGCGATCGCCAGGGCGTCGCACTGGGTCAGCTTGACGAAGTCGGCAGCCTGGTTGACGTCGGTCAGCAACTGCTCGCGCGTCATCGTGCCTTCGGCACCGTGACCGTCTTCCTTGTCGCCCTTCATGGTTTCCAGCGAACCGAGCACGCCCAGTTCGGCTTCGACCGTTACGCCGATGGCGTGCGAGAACTCGACCACCTTGCGCGAGACTTCGACATTGTATTCATAGCTGGCGACGGTCTTGCCATCTTCCATCAGCGAGCCGTCCATCATCACCGAGGTGAAGCCGGACTTGATCGCCGCCATGCACACGGCCGGCGACTGGCCATGGTCCTGGTGCATCACTACCGGGATGTGCGGGTAGGCTTCCACCGCGGCCTCGATCAGATGACGCAGGAAGGCTTCGCCGGCGTATTTGCGGGCGCCTGCCGAAGCCTGCATGATGACCGGCGCACCAACTTCGTCGGCGGCCTGCATGATGGCCGTGACCTGCTCCAGGTTATTGACATTGAATGCCGGCAAGCCATAGCCGTTTTCAGCGGCATGGTCCAGCAATTGACGCATGGATACGAGAGGCATGATGAATCTCCAAGACAAAGAAATTAGTATTCGCCGATCTTCATGATCTTGAGCGCATTGGTTCCCCCGACCTGGCCCATCGGCTCTCCCCAGGTGACGACTATCATGTCACCTTTTTGCACGACCCCTTTAGCAAGAAGCAAATCCTGGGCCGCCTTCAGCACGGCTTCACGGTCGGTAGAGTGCGCCAGCTCGAAGGTCCGCACATTGCGGTACAGGGCCAGTTTGCGCTGCGTCGAAAGACTGGGCGTCAGTGCGAACAGTGGAATATTGATGCTGTACCGGCTCATCCACAGGGCGGTCGAGCCCGACTCGGTCAAGGCGGCAATGGCCTTCACCCGTAGGTGATGCGCGGTGAACAAGGCGCCATAGGCAATCGACTGGTCGATGCGGGTAAATGTGGTATTCAGGAAATCGGTATCCAGCTTTACCGGATCGGATTTCTCCGCTTCCATGCAGATCGCTGCCATGGCTTCCACGGTTTCGACCGGATACTTGCCGGCTGCCGTTTCGGCCGAGGTCATCACCGCATCGGTGCCGTCCAGCACGGCATTGGCGACGTCGGAGACCTCGGCGCGGGTCGGCACCGGATTGACGATCATCGACTCCATCATCTGGGTGGCAGTGATCGCGACCTTGTTGGATGCGCGCGCCATCTTGATCATACGCTTTTGCAGCGCTGGCACGGCGGCATTGCCGACCTCCACCGCCAGATCGCCGCGCGCGACCATGATGCCGTCGGAGGCGTCGAGGATTTCCTGCAGCAGCGGTATCGCCTCGGCCCGCTCGATCTTGGCGATCATTTGCGCCTTGTGCTTGTGCGGCTCGCCGGCGATATTCGCCAGTTGCCGCGACATGATCATGTCGGTCGGGCTCTTCGGGAAGGAGACCGCGATGTAATCCGCCTGGAAGCTCATCGCCGTCTTGATGTCTTCCATATCCTTGGCGGTCAGTGCGGGCGCGGACAGGCCGCCACCCAGGCGATTGATGCCCTTGTTGTTGGACAGCTCACCGCCGATGCGCACCGTGGTGTGGATGGCGGAGCCGACTACCTTATCCACCACCAGCACGATCAGGCCGTCGTTCAACAGCAGCACGTCGCCGGCACGTATGTCGCGCGGCAATTCCTTGTAATCCAGGCCGACCTGAGCCTGATTACCTATTTCGCAGGCCGCATCGAGAATGAATTTGCTGCCGTTCTCGAGATTGATCTTGCCTTGCTCGAATTTTCCGATGCGGATCTTCGGCCCCTGCAGGTCGGCCATGATGGCCACTTCTTTGCCGCACTTGGCGGCCGCTTCACGCACCAATCGTGCGCGCTCGATATGGTCTTGCGCCTTGCCGTGCGAAAAATTCAAGCGCACCACGTCCACGCCGGCAGCAATCATGCGGACCAGCGTATCCGGATCGCTGGACGCGGGGCCAATGGTGGCGACGATTTTGGTGGCTCGATGCATCATGAACTTGGTTTCCGTATTTCTTTCAAGAGGTCGTACGCAAGCCGCGCCGACGGCGGCTTTGCACAAAAGGTCTGACGCCGGCAAACCGGCAAGCGTCTACTGCGCGCGCTGCAGCAGGATTTCCACCGCAGGCAGTGTCTTGCCCTCCAGGAATTCGAGGAAAGCGCCGCCACCGGTGGAGATGTAATCGACCTTGTCGCCGATGCCGTATTTGGCGATCGCTGCCAGCGTATCGCCGCCGCCGGCGATCGAGAATCCCTTGGACTCGGCAATTGCCAGCGCCAGGGTCTTGGTGCCTTCGCCGAATTGATCGAACTCGAACACCCCGACCGGGCCGTTCCAGACGATGGTGCCGGCGGCAGCGATCTGTTGCGCCAGTTGCTGTGCGGTGCGCGGGCCGATATCGAGAATCATGTCGTCGTCGGTCACTTCCTGCACGTCCTTCACGGTAGCAGCAGCGTTTGCCGCAAACTCCTTGGCGCATACCACGTCGACCGGAATCGGCACCGAGGCGCCGCGCCTGGCCATGGCATCGATGATGGCCTTGGCTTCATTGACCAGGTCGGCCTCGGCCAGGGACTTGCCGATCTTCAGTCCCGCGGCCAGCATGAAGGTATTGGCAATGCCGCCGCCGACGATCAGGTTGTCCACCTTCTCGGACAACGATTTCAGGATGGTCAGCTTGGTCGAGACCTTGGAGCCGGCCACGATCGCCACCAGCGGGCGCGCCGGCTGATTGAGCGCCTTGCCGAGCGCATCTAGCTCAGCGGCCAGCAGCGGACCGGCGCAAGCGATGGGCGCGAACTTGGCGATGCCGTGCGTGGTGGCTTCGGCGCGGTGCGCCGTACCAAAGGCGTCGTTGACATAGACATCACAGAGCTTGGCCATTTTCTGCGCCAGCTCATCGCTGTTCTTCTTTTCGCCCTTGTTGACGCGGCAATTTTCCAGCAACACCACCTGGCCGGGCGCGACATCGACACCATCCACCCAATTCTGTTTCAGCTCCACCGGCTGATCGAGCAACTCGGACAGGCGCTTGGCGATGGGTGCCAGCGAGTCCTCGGGCTTGAATTCGCCTTCGGTCGGACGTCCCAGATGCGAAGTCACCATGACGGCGGCACCGGCCTTCAAGGCCTGCTGGATTGCAGGAACCGAAGCGCGGATGCGCGTATCTTCCGTGATGTTGCCGCTATCGTCCTGGGGTACGTTGAGATCGGCGCGGATGAAGACCCGCTTGCCTTGAAGTTCATTGCGCGCGACCAGGTCGCTCAATCGGTTGAATTGCATGGCAGCCAGACAAGAATTGGAAGGAAGTAAAGTCCGTCTTTCTACCGCACGGCACTGTCTGTAAGAACCGTTGGCGAATTTATCAAAGGTAGAGGCGGCAAACGGTAAACAGGACCATTCCCACGACGATGGTGCTGAGCAGACGGCGCGTCGCAAGGAAGAACAGGGTGGCGCCCAGGCCCGCCATCAGCTTCGGGTTGGTCCAGCTCAAACTGAGCGCACCGCCATTGGTAATCAGGTCCGGCACGACGATCGCGGCCATGGCGGCCGCCGGCGCATAGCGCAGCGCGTGCTGCACCCTCGGCGGCAGCTTGACCGCCGCCCCCAGCAGGAAGAAGGAGCTGCGCGTGATGATGGTGGCCGCGGTCATCAGGATGATCGTGATCCAGACATCGGTCGCATTCATGCGTGTCCCTTTCGCCTATCCATCGCTCGATCAACCGCCATCGCCGCCACCATGCCGGCCAGTACCGCAAGCAGCAAGCCAAGCCGGTAAGGCAGCTCTAGGGCGGCAACCGCCACTACGCTGGCCACAACCACGCCGGCCAAGGCGGCGCGGTTGATAATCAGCGGGATCATCACGGCTAGCAAGGCCAGCGTACCGGCATAGCCGACGCCCCAGCTTTCGGGAATCCGGCTGACCAGCAGGATGCCGAGCACCGCGCCGGTCTGCCAGACGACCCAGTTCAGGTAGCCGATCCCTTTGAAGAAGCCGACTTTGCCTTGCGGCTGGTCGAGAGAGCTCATGGAATAGCGCTGTGAGAAAAATGCCAGCGTGATATCGGCATTGAAATAGCCGTACCAGACGCGCTGCCACCACGGAAGATGACCGAAATGCGGCCCGAGCACGGCGCCGAAGATCACGAAACGCAGGTTGACCACCAGGGCGGTTGCAAACGCGACCCACACCGGCACATTGACGGCAATCAGAGGCAGCACCGCCAGCTGCGAGGAACCGGCGAACACTAGAAAACTCATGCCCAGCGCCTGCCAAATCGTCAAGCCGGACTTGACCATCGCCATCCCGGTGACCAATGACCAGGCGAAGATGCCGGCCATGGTAGGAGCAGCAATCCGGATGCCTTCCTTGAACGCGAGTCTTTCGGCGGCTTGCGCATCCGGTATGGCGTTCGAGGCAATATTCTTCATTTTTTTAAGCCAGCTTCGGCGCCGGGGCTTCATAACAAAACCACCCTGCCCGCGCCCGGATGGCAGGAAGCACATCGGAAA
>JAEWBA010000083.1 GCA_023391395.1 Pseudomonadota bacterium | reverse complement strand
CTACCTGATCCTGCCCAGCGTCTGCTACGAGAATTCGCCGCGCACCATCGTGGAAGCCTTTTCGGCTGGCCTGCCGGTGATTGCCAGTCGGCTGGGCGCCCTGCCCGGCATCGTGCAGGACGGTGTCACCGGCCTGCTGTTCGATCCGGGCAATGCGGAGGATCTCGCGAACAAGATCGCCTGGGCCAATGCCCATCCGGCGGAAATGGCGCGCATGGGCCGCGCCGCCCGCGCCGAGTACGAAGCCAGGTACACGCCGGAGCGCAACTACGACATGCTGATGGATATTTATGAAGACGCAATTGCAGCCATACGAAGAGTACCCCGAGCAGCGTAAGGGCCAGCCGGTGCTGGAAGCCTTCATCGATGCCCTGAGCTGGGAGGAGGCCCTGTCACGCATCACCAACTGGGCGAGCGCGCGCGAATCGCGCTATGTCTGCATCTGCAATGCGCATTCCGTGGTGACCACGACTCAGGACATCGAATTCAAGATCGCGGTCAACAACGCCGACATGGCCACGCCCGACGGCGCACCCATCGCCTGGGCATTGCGCCGGCTCGGCCATCCGGACCAGGAGCGCATCAACGGCCCGGATCTCATGCTGAAGTACCTGGCCGCGGCACAGCGCCTCAATCACCGCGTGTTCTTCTACGGCAGTACCGAGAACACGCTGGAGCTGTTACGCGCGGCCCTGGCCAAGCAGTTTCCCGGCCTGCGCATCTGCGGCACCTACTCGCCGCCCTTCCGTCCGCTGATGCGCGAGGAGGACGACCGCATCGTCGAGATGATCAACCGCTCCGGCGCCAACGTGGTGTTCATCGGACTGGGCTGTCCCAAGCAGGAAAAATGGATGGCCGAGCATCGCGGACGCATCAAGGCCGTGATGATCGGCGTGGGCGCCGCCTTCGATTACCACGCCGGCGTCGTCAAGCGTGCGCCGGTCTCGTGGCAGCGCTACGGCATGGAATGGCTGTATCGCCTCGCCAACGAGCCGCGCCGCCTGTTCAAGCGCTACATGGTGACCAATACCCTGTTCATTGTCGGCTTCACGCGACAGGTGATCCTGCGCAGGTTTGCGGTGCAGGAAGTGGAAAGCGTGGTGGACTGAGCGCCGCAGCGGTCGCGGCGCGGCATCGATGCCGCGCCTTGCGATTTCTTCCGCGAGACAGCCGTTAAGGCGGGGCCGTCACTGGCGCCTTGAGTTCTCGAAATCGGCCACCAAACCCAGGATCGCGGCCAGCTTGACCGGTTTGACCAGGTGATGGTCGAAGCCCGCCTGCCTGGCGCGCTCCTTGTCCTGCGGCTGGTCGTACCCCGTCACTGCGACCAGCATGGATTGCGCCGTTTCCGGAATTGCCCGCAAATTCCGTACAAGCTCGTAGCCATCCATATCCGGCAATCCGATGTCCAGAAACAGGATGTGTGGCGCAAGATGCCGCGCCCGCTCAAGCGCAGGCTCGGCGCTATATTCGACGGCGACTTTGTGGCCCACTGTTTCCAGCAACAAGCTGAGCGTTTTGGCGGCGTCGACATTGTCGTCCACCACCATGACCCGTAATGGATTGATTGAGCTAGGCATATCGGCTTTATTATGTTTCGGTTCCTGTGCTTCCTGTTCCTTTGTCTCGGTCACGCGTGGTAGCTGCACGATAAACGTGCTTCCCCTGCCCGCCCCTTCGCTTTGCACCGATACGCTTCCCCCGTGAAGGTCCACGAGGCTTTTTACCAGAGTCAGGCCAATTCCCAATCCGCCCTGGGAGCGGTCGGAGGCCCTTTCCGCTTGGGTGAACAATTCGAATACATGGGGCAACAGCTCTGCGGGAATCCCTATCCCGGTATCCTGCACCCTGACTTCGACACAGTCAGGCTGCACGTCGACTTGCAGGGCAATGTGCCCATGCTCGGGCGTGTACTTCGCTGCGTTGTTCAGAAGATTGGTAAAGACCTGGATCAGCCGCGTCCGGTCGCCTTTCAGAATGGGCGGCTCCGGGGGCATTCGGATTGTCAGACGCTGATGTTTCGATTCGATGAGGGAGCGAACCTGCTCAACGGCATCGGCCACAACGCCCTTGGAATCGATTTTTTCCTTCTGAAGCATCACCAGGCCGCGCGTCACCCGCGATACGTCGATCATGTCGTCCACCAACTCCGACATATGGTTCACTTGGCGTGCGATGATGTCGCTCATCTCACGCATCCGGTCCCCTTCGATACTCGTGAGCTTGAGCAATTCGGCGGCGGCGCTGATCGGCGCAAGCGGGTTTCTCAATTCGTGCGCCAGCATGGCGAGGAACTCATCCTTGCGCCGGTTGGCAGCCCGCAGCTCGTTCTTTGCTTCTTCTAGCTCGGTCACGTCCGTATTGGTTCCAAACCATTGCACGATTTGTCCCGAAGCATCACGCAGCGGCGCGACCGTGGTCAAGAACTGGCGATACCGCCCATCTGCTCCTCGCAGAGGAAAGGCCATCTGCGTGGCATTTCCCGCGCTGAGCGCTTCTTTCCACGTCCGCATTGCTTCAGGAAGAACCTCCGGGTCCTGCACGCATTCCCAGCCCCATCCCTGCACCTGCTCGAACGTGGTTCCCGTGTATTCGTACCAGCGATCGTTATACCAATGGACCCACCCATCGGCATCCGCCATCCATGCTAGTTGGGGGATCGTATTGGCCAATTGTCGCATCCGCCGCTCGCTCTCGCGCAGCGCAGCGGTCGCCGTGATGGCCTCGGTGACATCGGCGCCCTCAACAAAAATGCCGGTTACCTTGCCAAATGCGTTCCGGATGGGTTGATAGAGGAAATCGACGAAGAGCTCTTCCAGCTCGCCATTCTCGCGCAGCAGCTTGACCGACACGGCACGTCCCTTGACAGGCTCCCCGGTGGTAAAGACGCGATCCATCAGTTCGAAGAAGCCTTGCCCCTCCAGCTCAGGCAAGGCTTCGCGGACCGGCTTTCCGATCAGTTTGCGGTTTCCCGCCAGTTGACGATATACCGCATTGGCAATCTCGAAGACGTGGTCGGAATCGCGAAAGACCGCCATCAATCCGGGTGCCTGCTCGAACAAGCGGTGCAGGCGTTGATTTTCGTTTTCCCGGTGACGTTCCGCGAGCACCTGCTGCGTCGTTTCCGTCACGGCGCAATACATGCCTGCGACCGCACCGCTCTCATCCCGCACCGGAGAATAGGAGAACGTGAACCAGGCTTGTTCATAGTACCCCTTGCGATTGAGCGTCAGGGGCAGGTTCTCGAAGTAGGTGGCTTTTCCGTCCAGGGCCTGGACGATAATGGGATAGATGTCGCCCCAGATTTCAGCCCAGATATCCTGGAACCGCCGGCCCAAGGCGAATGGATGCTTGTCGCCCAGGATTTCGGCGTAGGAGTCGTTGTACAGAAACCCGAGTTCGGGCCCCCAAGCAACGAACATCGAAAACCGGGAGTTCAGCATGAGGCCGACTACCGAGCGCAGCGATTGCGGCCAGGTATCGGGCGGTCCGAGCGGCGATGTCGACCAGTCGTGGGCCCGCATGAGTGCCCCAACTTCCCCGCCGTTGGAGAGAAAGCCTGGGGAGGACGCGACATCCGACTTGTCCATACGCCCTTTCTATCGGAAACTTCAAGTCAACTTGACAAAGCTCGAATTATAGCGAGGTGTTAACTGGGAAACCGCACAAGCCGGCGACCTTTGCTTAGCGTCAATAGTTCTCTGCTTGCGAGGCGCAGGACGGGCAATAAGACGCCTCAGGGAGTTAATTTATTGACATGCAAGGAGCATGACATGTCCCTCGCACCGCCCCTGCGAGTCTCCGAATGGCTGAATACGGCCTCTCCGATCACGCTCGAGGCGCTGCGCGGCAAAGTGGTCGTCATCCACGCCTTCCAGATGCTGTGCCCCGGCTGCGTCAGTTACAGCCTGCCGCAGGCGGCAGCCATCCATGAGGCATTCGGAAAGAACGGGGTCGCAGTTCTCGGCTTGCACACGGTATTCGAGCACCACGAGGCCATGACGCCGGCGGCATTGAAAGCTTTTGTCCACGAGTACCGACTGCGCTTTCCGATCGGGATAGACCTTGCCGCTTCCGGCAGCCCGATTCCGCAAACCATGGCCGCCTACCAATTGCAGGGCACGCCCAGCCATATCTATATCGACAGGCGCGGGCGCGTCCGCCTGCAGCATTTCGGCAGCCTGAACGACCTGGTCGCCGGGGCACTGATCGGGCAATTGCTGGCGGAGCAGGATGAAGCGGATGCCGTGCCTGCATCGAGCGATGGGACCAGCGATGCCGATTCATCCTGCACGGCGGAGGCATGCAGCGTGGACGGCAGACAAACGCACTGCTGATCTAAGCGGCAAAGTTTCCCATGCCGCATTCTCTTTGAAACAGATCAAACCCTCTCCGGCGTGCGGAACGCCGCTTTTGGCCAGGACTCTAGCCATCACGCGGTGCGGAAAGCCGCGCCGCATTCATTCTTTCTTCGGTGGAGATTGTCATGTCGGAACTGGTCGTGGTCGCTTTTGAGAATGGGAACGATGCCGATCTGGCGCTGACCGAATTGCGCCAGTTGCAAAAGGAGTATTTGATCGATCTGGAAGACGCGGTGGTCGCCGTACGGACGGCGGACGGCAAGGTGCAGCTCAAGCAGAGCGTCAACATGATGGCAGCCGGTGCGGCCGGCGGCGGCTTGTGGGGCGGTCTGTGGGGATCGCTGGTGGGTCTGCTGTTCCTGAATCCGCTGGGCGGCTTCGCCCTCGGCGCGGCCGTCGGCGCGGGCGCGGGCGCGCTCTCCGGCAAGCTCTCGGACTACGGCATCGACGACAACTTCATGAAGTCGCTGGCGGAAACGCTGCAGCCGAATACCTCGGCCCTGTTCGTGCTGATCCGCAAGGCGCAGCCGGAAAAGGTCCTGAGTGAAATTTCGCGCTTCCACGGACGGGTGCTGCGCTCTTCCCTCTCGCCTGAACAGGAAGCACGCCTGCAGGCGGCACTCTCGAGCACCAGCCAGCAAGCCGGTTCAGCGCCTTCTCAGCCGGCGGCCTGAAGCAAATTGCTGGACGCAGCGCGGGGCCGCGCTGCCCGGCAAGGCGCGGCGTGCAGCAGGCGTCCTGTCGAACCAAGTCTGCCGCACCCGCGGGCAGGATTCAGGCCGTGTGCCTCTTCACCCACTCCACATAGCGATCCATCCATCCCTGCACGAACTGCTTGATGTCGGGATTGCCGAAGGCGCCGGAGGCATCGAACATGCCATCCTTGTACTGGATGAAGGCTTCGGGCTGACCCATGGTCGGCATGTCGAGGTAGGCCAGCATGTTACGCAGATGCTGCTGCGCCATCGAGGTGCCGAGCGCGCCGATGGAGATGCCAATCATGCCCGCAGGCTTGCCGGCCCACACGCTTTGGCCGTAAGGGCGCGAGGCGTGTTCGATGG
>JAEWBA010000072.1 GCA_023391395.1 Pseudomonadota bacterium | reverse complement strand
GCTCTATACGGCATCCAAGCACGCCGGCGTCGGCCTGGTGAAACAGCTGGCGCATGAACTGGCGCCCAAGGTGCGTGTGAATGCCGTCGCCCCCGCCGGCATGGCTACCGAACTGGTGGGACCGCGTTCGCTCGGCCAGCATCAGCGCGTGATGAAGGAAAACTGGGATGGTCAGGCATTTGCCGGCCGGGTGCCGCTCGGCTTCGTGCCGCAGGTGGAAGACTACACCGCTCCTTACGTGCTCCTGGCTTCGGGCCAGGAGGCAAAGGCGATGACCGGGGTCGTGCTGCCGTGCGAACTGGGACTGGGCGTGCGCGGCATCAAGACGGTGGCGGCCGGTACGCATCTTTGAGACCGGTTTGCGGCTGATAGATGTAAAGAGGCCAGGCGACTCGCGTGCAGGGCAGGCGCTGGAATCGCATCGTCCTCCTTCGTCTCTTCGCCGGACGCTGTCCGGCAACCAGGGAAAGGAACAACAATGACGCAAGCACTTGCAGCAAGGACGGCCTGGATTACCGGCGCCGGTACCGGGATCGGCCGCGCGGTGGCGCTCGAACTTGCCGCGGCCGGCATGCAGCTGGCCTTGTCCGGCCGGCGCCGCGAAGCCCTTGAATCGGTCCAACGCGAAGTGCTGGACCAGGGAGGGCGTTGCGAAATCCATGTCCTGGATGTTGCCGACAAGGCGGCGGTGCAAGGGACTGCCGCCGAGATCCAAAGCGGGCTCGGGCCCGTGGATCTCCTGGTCAACTGCGCCGGGACCAATATTGCGAATCGCAAGCTGAGCGAACTGACGCCCGAAGCCTGGGATGAAGTCGTCGACGTCAATCTCAACGGCACGCTCTATCCGATCCTGGCGGTGCTCGATGGCATGCGCGAGCGCGGCGACGGCCTGCTCATCAGCATTTCTTCCTGGGTCGGGCGCTATCCCGCTGCAGTCACGGGCGCCGCCTATGCGGCCAGCAAGCGCGCCCTGATTGCCTTGTCCGAAGCCATCAATGCCGAAGAAAACCCGCATGGCATCCGCTCCTGCGTCATCTGCCCGGCGGCCGTGGCGACCGAGATCATGGACAAGCGCCCCAATCCGCCCAGCGCAAGCGAACGGGCGTCGATGCTGCAGCCGGTGGATGTGGCGCGCCTGGTGCGTTTTATTTCTGAATATCCAGCGCGGGTGTGTGTCAATGAAATCGTGATGTCGCCGACCAGGAGAACAGAATGAGAGCCGGCATGGGAGAAATGAATATGCAGGAAGTGCTGCCGCAAATCACGGGTGCGAGGCTGGAAAAGGTCGAGGCCTTCGTTTTCCGCGCGCCTTGCCCGACGCCGGTCCAGACCTCCTTTGGCACCATGCTCGACCGGCCGGCGGTATTCGTGAAGATCACCGATGCGGACGGCGCTTTCGGTTGGGGCGAAATCTGGTGCAATTTTCCGGGCTGCGGCGCCGAACATCGGGCGCGCCTCTTGGACACAGTATTCCGGCCCATGCTGGAAGGCCGGCTGGATTGCGATCCGGTGAGCACCTGGAGCGAATTGCAACGCCGCACCGCCGTCTTGGCCATCCAGTCCGGTGAACGTGGGCCCATCGCCCAACTATTGGCGGGAGTCGACCTGGCGCTCTGGGACCTGGCGGCGAGGCGGGCGCAGCTGCCGCTGTTTCGCCTGCTCGGCGGAGAGGAGGCCAATCCCGCCGTTCCGGTCTATGCGAGCGGCATCAACCCCAGCGGGTGTGTCGAGATGGCCTTGAAGGCGCGCGCTGCAGGACACACGGCCTTCAAGCTGAAGATAGGCTTCGATCCCGAACGCGACCGGCACAACCTGGTCGACATGAGAGAAGCACTGGGACCGGCGGCGATGCTGATGGCGGACGCCAATCAGGCATGGTCGCTGGCACAAGCCCGGGAGGCCTGCGCGCGGCTGGAAGACCTCGGTCTCGCCTGGCTCGAGGAGCCGATGCGTGCCGATGTTCCGCTGCAGGAATGGAAGGAGCTGTCCGAAGCTAGCGCGATTCCGCTTGCCGCGGGCGAGAACATGGCTTCCGAAGCCGAGTTCGCCGCCGCAGTCGCAAGCGGGGCGTTTCGGGTGCTCCAGCCCGACGCCGCGAAATGGGGTGGCATCACCGCCTGCCTGCCGGTCGCCCGCGCGGTCATTTCCTCGGACCTGCGCTATTGCCCCCATTACCTGGGTGGCGGCATCGGCCTGGCGGCATCTGCGCATCTGCTGGCTGCGGCGGGAGGCGACGGCCGGCTGGAAATCGACGCCAACGACAACCCCCTGCGCAGCTTGCCGGTCGAAGCGGCGTTCCGGGTCGAGCAAGGGTGCATCCGGCTGCCGGATCAGCCTGGCATTGGCATCGTTCCCGACCTCGTGCGGCTGTCGGAGTATGCAATCGACTGGCAGTAAGCGGAGACTCCGGACTCTGCCTATTTCAACCACGCCGGCAAGCCGGGCATGCAGCCCTGTCTGCCGCCAATCGGAAACATCGGACTTCACATGACATCACCCCAACAGACCTCGCTTCATGAAGCCGCGCTCGCCCTGCGCGAAGCCAGAAGAGACAGAAAACCGATATCGCCCATCTCGACCGCTTACTCGATCGAGGGCTTGGCGGCAGCCTATGCAGTGGCCGAGATCAACACCCAGGCACGCCTGCAGGCGGGGACGCGCATCGTCGGCAAGAAGGTCGGCCTGACCTCGGTCGCCGTGCAGCGCCAGCTGGGCGTGGACCAGCCCGATTTCGGCATCCTGTTCGACGACATGGAATATCTGAACGGGCAGGAGGTGCCGATGTCGGCGCTGATGCAGCCGAAGATCGAGGCCGAAGTTGCCTTCGTCATCGGCACCGATCTGACGGCGGCTGCGCCCAGCTGGTCCGAATTCCTGTGCAGCATCGCCTATGCGCTGCCCGCGCTCGAAATCGTGGATAGCGCGATCGCGGACTGGAAAATTACCCTGGTGGACACGGTGGCCGACAACGCTTCCTGCGGCCTCTATGTGCTGGGCGACCAGCCGCTTGCCCTGGGCGGCTTGTCGCTCGGCCAGGTCGTCATGCAACTGACGAAGAACGGCGAAGTCGTCTCCGTCGGCTCCGGCGCTGCCTGCCTGGGGCATCCCCTGCGCGCCGCCTACTGGCTGGCGCGCACCATGGCCGAGCGCGGCCAGCCCCTGCTGGCCGGTGAAGTCATCCTGTCCGGGGCCCTGGGGCCCATGGTGCCCGTGAACGGCGGGGACGTGATCGTCGCCGACATGGGCGCGCTCGGGTCCGTGTCTTGCAGAATGGTTTGATGGAGAGCCTCATGACTCGTAAGCTGAAAGCCGCGATTATCGGTTCCGGAAATATCGGCACCGACTTGATGATCAAGATCCTGCGCCATGGGCGCCATATCGAAATGGGGGCGATGGTCGGCATCGATCCCGCTTCCGATGGGCTGGCGCGCGCCGCCCGCATGAACGTGGCGACCACGCACGAAGGCGTCGAAGGCCTGGCCCGCCTGTCCATATTCGACGACATCGATATCGTCTTCGACGCCACCAGCGCCGCCGCACATGTCAAGAATGACGGCTTCCTGCGCAAGCTCAAGCCCGGCATCCGGCTGGTCGATCTGACGCCCGCCGCAGTGGGGCCGTACTGCATTCCGGTAGTGAACGGCGAGCGGCATCTGGATGCGCCCAATGTCAACATGGTCACCTGCGGCGGCCAAGCCACCATCCCCATGGTGGCTGCGGTCAGCCGTATCGCCAAGGTGCATTACGCCGAAATCGTGGCATCGATCTCCAGCAAGAGCGCAGGGCCGGGCACACGCGCCAACATCGACGAGTTCACCGAAACCACCTCCAAGGCCATCGAAGTGGTGGGCGGCGCGACCAAGGGCAAGGCCATCATCATTCTCAACCCGGCGGAGCCTCCGCTCATCATGCGGGATACGGTCTATTGCCTGTCGGATTTCGCGGACGAGGACAAGATCGCCGCTTCGGTCGAAGCCATGGTCGCCGACGTCCAGGAATACGTGCCTGGCTATCGCCTGAAGCAGCGGGTCCAGTTCGATGCCATCGGCAAGGATGCGCCGGCGAACATTCCCGGCGTGGGGCGCATCAGCGGACTCAAGACCAGCATTTTCCTGGAAGTGGAGGGTGCCGCCCATTACCTGCCTGCCTA
>JAEWBA010000068.1 GCA_023391395.1 Pseudomonadota bacterium | reverse complement strand
GGTGTAGGGCGTGCAGTCTTCATTGGTCAGACGCGCGCTTGCGCCGCCGATTGCGATGAAGACCTTCTTCTTTTCGGCAGCAACTTTGGACATGGCGATGTTGGTGCCGGAATTGGTACCGGCAATCAGCATATCGAGGCCGTTCTGGTCGATCCATTCGCGCGCCTTGGAAGCGGCGATATCGGCCTTGTTCTGGTGGTCGGCCACCAGGAGTTCGATCTTCTTGCCGTTCAGGTTGCCGCCGAAGTCGGCAATCGCCATCTTGATGGCTTCGACGCCCGCCGGACCGTCGATATCCGAATACAGGCCGGACATGTCGGTGATGAAACCGATCCGGATCACATCGCCGGATATCTGTGCCGACGCCGGAATGGCCATGCTTAGTCCCATGGCGCTTGCCACGGCTGCGGTGAGTGCTTTAGCTTTGAATTTCATATTGTCTCCTCCGTTATGGATGAACATGCGTTATCGCATTGTGGGGTTTGTGAGTGCTACTCTGTGAATCAGATTGTGTTATTGTGATATCGTCCTGCATACGGGACGGTATTCAGCATCCAGGACAAATGCATGGTAGGCAAGCCGTTTTTGAGCGTCAAGCATTATTTCAAGCACGAACGTGCGGAAAATTAGCCCCCGTGTAAAGCAGCTGTTTCGCTGCGTTTCCCCTTTTGAAAGGACATCGCCGTACCATGCCGCGCCCGCCTTCATCACCGCGCCCCGCGCGTACCACTTCCACCACCAAGGACAAGAATCTTGCTCCCGCGGTGCTGAAAGCTGCTCAGGTGCTGGACGTGTTTGCGCAATCCGCGACACCGCTGTCGCTGGCAGAACTGGTACGCCGGCTCGAGCTCTCGAAAAGCACCGTGCACACCCTGTGCAATACATTGATCCACCTGCGGCTGCTGACGCGCCTGGAAGGTGGACAGATGGCGCTCGGTCCGCACCTGATGAGCTGGGCCAATGCCTTCCTCTCGCGCACCGAAATCACGCAGGAATTCTTCGCTGCCTGGGACGAAGTCAGCGTGTTGCCAGAGGAAACGATCACGCTGTCGGTATTGGACGGCAATAGCGTGGTCTACATCGCTTGCCGCAACAGCGACCGGCCGCTGGGAGTGACCTTCCGCACCGGGATGCGGCTGCCGGCGCCATTCACCGCGACCGGCAAGGCCATGCTGAGCACGCTGGAGGATGGGGAGATACGCGAACTACTGAAGGGACCATGGCCGGAGCGGTTGACCGCTGCCGGCACACCCAACCTGACGGCACTCTTGAAGCAGGTCCGGGAAATCCGCAAGCGCGGCTATTCCATCGACGGCGGTGAGGTACGCGACGGCATGCACTGTTTCGGCGCCCCGGTCTTCGATTCGAGGGGCACGCGTGCGGTGGCTGGCGTCGCAGTCAGCCTGATGTCGCTCGAGATTGACCAGGAGACGCAAGAGAAGGCGGGTAGCGCGATCCGCGCGCTGGCAAACCGGCTGTCGGAGCGGCTGGGAGCAAGCCTGTCGCCGCTGCGCTAAAGCGCTTTGCGCTTCGGTTCTTCGGTGCAAGGCAAGGTACGTTCAACCCACCACTTTCCTCCTGCAATCTGCAGCCCTCTTCCGGTACGCCGCGATTTTTACGCCCGTTCCCCCCGTTGATCATGGAAATACGCAGGTCATATTTGTCCGCTAAGTTCTCCGGTCAAGCTCATTTGACCGGGAGATTCGCATGCCGACCGTGGCCCTGCCCGCTTCCAGAACCGTATTCGTCAAGACGGCAAAAGGCCATGCCGAAATCGCACAACGCCGCCACGGCTTGAATCCGCGCCAGCGCCACGTGCTGATCGTCATGGACGGCAGCCGGAGCCTGGAGACGATTGCCGCCATGCTCCCGACGGCGGAACTGGAAGAAATCGTCTGCTTTCTGGCGTCGGAACACTTCATCGTCAACGCCGAAGATGGGGCGCGCCAGCAGTCTGCACAGCAGGGCCAGGCCAGGGAATCTGCACCGCCCCAGCAGGGACTGATTCAGGATACCGAGACGCTGCGCGGGGTTAAGGATTTCATGACGATCACGACCCAGACCTATATGGGCCTGCTGGGCGCCGACCTGATCCAGCGCATCGAACGCGCGCGCGATGCCGGGCAATTGCTGGCCGTGGTCGGCCACTGGCATATGGCCTTGCATGCGTCCAAGCAGGGCGGCCGCTTCGCCCAGCCCTATCTGGAACAGGTAAGAAAGGCGCTCGGGGCGGCTTGAACCGCCCCGGGCCTTCCATCAGTAAAAGCGGATTTCGCCGGTCTCGACGTCGAGCATCGCGCCGACCACCTTGATCTCGCCCTTCGCGGCCATTTCGCGCAATACCGCGCTGCGCTTGAGCACTTCGTTCACCGTCATCCGCACATTGGTTTCCGCGACCGCATCGACAAAGCCGTGATTGTGCGAGGAGCGGTCGGCGCCACCGATGTTGGGCGTGGCATCCACTGCCGGGCGCAGCTTGTCCAGCAACTGCGTCAGGTTGCCGAGTTTGGCGTTGTCGCAGGCGCCCTTGATGGCGCCGCAATGGGTATGGCCAAGGATGACGATCAGTTTGGAGCCGGCCACGCGCGAAGCGTATTCCAGGCTGCCGAGGATGTCTTCATTGACGAAATTGCCTGCCACGCGGGCGGTGAACAGGTCGCCTATGCCCTGATCGAACACCAGCGAAGGCGCGGCGCGCGAATCGATGCAACTGACCACGCTGGCGAAGGGATACTGGCCGTCCCGGCCGGTCGCCTTGACCTGGGCCTTCAGGTCGCGCTTTTGCATCTTCCCGGAGACGAAGCGCGCATTGCCGTCCTTGAGCATCTGCAGGGCGCGCTCCGGCGTGATCTGTGCCTGCACCTCTTTGCTCATTACGGGCGGCTCCGCCGTCGCCTGTACCGAGGCCTGATGACCGCAGGCGCTCAGTCCAGCAACCAGCAGCAGAGCGCCCAGTTTTGCAGTTCCGGTTCCCATTTTCCCCTCCCTTTCTTGTCTTGTTATTGCGCTTGAAAAAACCGGTCAGAACATCAGCGTCTTCACTCCTTCCGCCGTGCCCAGCAGGGCCACGTCGGCGCCGCGGCGCGCGAACAGGCCAACCGTCACCACGCCGACGATATTGTTGATCTCTTCTTCCAGCACCGCCGGTTCGGCAATGCGCAAGCCATGCAGATCGAGGATATTGCAGCCGTTGTCGGTCACCAGCGGCTTGCCGTCCTTCATGCGCAGGCGCGGCTCGCCGCCCAGTTGCGCCAGCCGGCGCGCGACCGCCGCCTGCGCCATCGGGATCACTTCCACCGGCAGCGGAAACTTGCCGAGCATGTCGACCAGCTTGGAGCCGTCGGCGATGCAGACAAACTTGTCGGCCACCGAAGCGACGATCTTTTCGCGCGTGAGGGCCGCGCCGCCGCCCTTGATCATCGCTCCCTGGGGGGTGATCTCGTCGGCGCCGTCGATGTACACCGGCATGGTATCGACCTCGTTGAGGTCGAACACGGCGATGCCGTGCGCTTTCAGCCGGGCCGCAGTGGCCTCGGAAGATGCGACCGCGCCCTTGATGCGCTGCTTGACCTTGCCCAGTTCATCGATGAAGAAATTGGCAGTGGAGCCGGTGCCGACACCGATGACGGCGCCATCCACCACATAATCGATGGCGGCGCGCGCCACGGCCTGCTTGAGTTCGTCCTGTGTCATGTTGCGATAAGTTGACTGGAAAACCGCCTATTTTAAGCGCCCCGCACTGGCCCGGCCGTTTTTTTCATGGTGCACGCGGCGATGAAGGGCCGGCAATGTTAGACTTCGCATAAGGCCCAAAATGGGTGAAATTCAGGAAAGCTCGTGTAATTATGGCAAAGGTGTTCGTGGTGGATGACAGTCGCGTGTCGCGCATGCTGTCCCGGCAGTTCATTCTTGATCAGCGGCCCGACTGGACCGTCGAAGAAGCCGCCAGCGGTGAGGAAGCCCTAGAAAAAGTCGTCGCCGTCAATCCCGATCTGATTCTCCTCGACGTCAACATGCCCGGCATGGGCGGCTTTGCCGCCATCGACAAGTTGAAGGAAAAGTGCCCGGCTGCCCGCATCACCCTGCTGACCGCCAATGTGCAGGACGCCAGCCGTGAAAAGGCGATTGCGGCGGGCGTCGGCTTTGCCGAAAAGCCGATCACCGAGGCCCGTATCCGCCAGATTATTTCGACTCTCGAGGCTTGATGTTCCGGCTGACCGACATGCAGCACGATGCCCTGGTTGAGATCTTCAACCAGGGTGTGGGTCAGGCCGCAGCCGCCATGAGCCGCATCGTCAATGAAGAAGTGACGATGTCGGTGCCGACCATCCTGTTCCAGACACGGGCCGAAGTCGCCCGCACCCTCGGCAGCCAGGAAGGCCGTCGCATCTGTGCGATCGCGCAGCAGTTCGGCGGCGCTTTCAATACCGAGGCCTTCCTCATGTTCCCCGAGGAGAAGAGCCTCGAGATCGTGCGCCTGATGGTGGGCCAAAGCCTCTCCATGGAAGAGCTGTCGGAAATGGAGCAGGAGGCGATGAGCGAGATCGGCAACATCATCCTCAATGCCTGCATGGCGACGCTGGCCAATCTGTCCGGCAGGGGCATGCAGGGTTCGCTGCCGATCTATCATGCCGGCACCGGCGACGCCATCCTGTCCACTCCCGGCAAGGAATGGGACGGCCTGGTGCTCACCCTGAAAATCGACTTCAACATCGAGAAGCACGAAATCCACGGCTATGTCGCCTTCCTGCTCGACATGCCGGCGCTGCACGATCTCCAGCAATACCTGGACGACTACCTGGCGAGGCTGGGGGGCTAAGGATGGATGCCACTGCAGACATCCGTCACGCCTTGCTGCAAGGCGTCCTGCGCGCCGTGCGCGTAGGGGTCATCGTACTCGATGCGGAAGAGCGGGTGGTGTTGTGGAACGACTGGATCGAGCAGCATTCCGGCATTGCCGCCGGCGATGCCTGCGGTAAGACCTTCTTCGAGCTCTTCCCCGAACTGGTGGATACCCGCACCCACGTCGCGATCGAGGAAGCGCTGCGCAACAACTTCGCTTCACTGATCTCGCAGACACTCAACAAGGCGCCCTTCCCGCTCTACTCGACCGCCGCCGACCGCGCCCAAGGCACGCGCATGCAGCAGGCAGTACACGTCATGCCGATTGAAGTCGCCGGCCTGGCGCGCCATTGCCTGGTGCAGATCACCGACGTCAGCATGGCGGT
>JAEWBA010000024.1 GCA_023391395.1 Pseudomonadota bacterium | reverse complement strand
CCTGAAGGATATCACCGCGGCGCTTGGCACCCAGGATTACTGGCGCCTGCGGATCGGCATCGGCCATCCGCGCTCGCTGAATCTGCAGCAGCAAGTGGTCGATTTCGTCCTGCATCGTCCGCGCAAGGAAGAGCAGCCCCTGATCGAGGATGCCATCGCTCGCAGCCTGGAAATCATTCCCCTGCTTTGCGAGGGAAAATTCGAGGCCGCGATGATGCAATTGCACAGCGCCAAGTAGACGCGTCCCTACCCGGCCGCGCTCGCCGAATCCGTGACCGGGCTACAATCGCATATCCTCTCATCACTTCAATAGGGATTGCGATGCGCATTCTTCACACCATGATCCGAGTCGGCGATCTCGACCAATCCATCGCCTTTTACACCGAAGTCCTTGGCATGCGCCTGCTGCGCAGGAAAGACTATCCGGACGGGAAATTCACGCTGGCTTTCGTCGGCTATCAAGATGAAAGCGACGGTGCGGTCCTCGAACTCACGCACAACTGGGACACGCCGAAATACGACCTGGGCAACGGCTATGGCCACATCGCCGTCGAAGTCGACGATGCCTACAAGGCTTGCGAAGCGGTGAAAGCGCGCGGCGGCAAAGTCACGCGCGAGGCCGGCCCCATGAAGCATGGCACGACGGTGATTGCCTTTGTGGAAGACCCGGACGGCTACAAAATCGAATTCATCCAGAAGTCCTGATCCCGAACCGGGCTGCGCTATTCTCGTTCGCGCATTTCCAGCCGGCGCGCCAAGGCCACGAACTGTTCTACAGACAAGGTCTCCGGGCGCGCCTGCGGATCGACGCCGGCATCGATCAGCTCGCTTTCCTCAAGCAATCCCGCAAGGCAGTTGCGCACCACCTTGCGTCGCTGCGAGAACGCCTTGACGACCACCTGTTCCAATCGCGCCTCGTCGCATGACAAGGGCTGAGCCAGCGGAATCATGCGCACGATGGCGGAATCGACCTGCGGCGGCGGATCGAAGGCGGCCGGCGGAACGATGAACAGCAATTCCATGTGATAGCGCCATTGCAGCATCACCGAAAGCCGGCCATACACCTTGCTGCCCGGTTCGGCCACCATGCGTTCGACCACCTCCTTTTGCAGCATGAAATGCTGATCCTGCACTCGTGGGGCGATCTGCGTCAGGTGAAACAGCAGTGGGCTGGAAATGTTGTACGGCAGGTTGCCGACCACGCGCAGCTTGCCCTCTTCCACCGGAATGGACGCGAAGTCGAACTGCAAGGCATCCCCGGCATGAATGACAAGCCGGGCAGGATCGAAGCTGCGCTGCAGGCGGGCGACGAGATCGCGATCGAGTTCCACTACATGCAAGCGGTCTAGTGACTCCAGCAACAGACGCGTCATCGCGCCCAAACCCGGTCCGATTTCCACCATCGTATCGCCGGGCTGCGGCGAGATGGCGCGGATGATGTCATGCAATACCGCTTGGTCGGTCAGGAAATTCTGCCCGAAGCGTTTACGGGGAATATGTTTCATGCCGCTCCCTGGCGCGCTCGCGCCATCTGCACGGCGACGCGGAGGGCCTCGACCATGCTGCCATGATCGGCCTGGCCGACACCAGCCTTGGCCAGATCCAGCGCCGTGCCGTGATCGACCGAGGTGCGGATGATGGGCAGGCCCAGCGTAATATTGACGCCGCGTCCGAAGCTGGCATGCTTCAGCACCGGCAAACCTTGGTCGTGGTACATCGCCAGCACGCAATCCGCCCGCTCCAGGTACTTGGGCTGGAACAGCGTATCGGCCGGATAGGGGCCGTCGGCGTCGATACCGCGGCCCTGCACTGCCTGCAGGACTGGGGTGATCACATCGATTTCCTCGCGGCCGAGATAACCGCCTTCGCCTGCATGCGGGTTCAAGCCAGTAACCAGGATGCGCGGTTTCGCTATGCCGAACTTGGTGCGCAAGTCTTTGTCCAGGATTTCGATGGTGCGCATCAGGCTGTCGAAGCCAATGGCGGCGGGGACGTCCTTGAGCGGCAGATGCGTGGTGGCGAGCGCCACCCGCAGCAGCGGCGAGCCGCCGGCCAGCATCATCACCACCTGCTCGGTTGCGGTTTTTTCGGCGAGATATTCGGTATGTCCGGTAAAGGCCACGCCGGCGTCGTTGATCACACTCTTTTGCAAGGGCGCCGTGACGATGGCGTCGAACTTCCCCTGCAGGGCGCCTTCGACCGCCGCATCCAGCATGTTCAGCACCGCGCGGCCATTGCGCGCATCCGGCATTCCGGGAATAACCGGTGCGGCAAGCGGGCAATCGACAACTGCGAGACGGTCTCCCGGATTCACAGACATCATGCCGTCAGCTTCCACTAGGCGGATGGAGGGGTCAACGGCAGCCGCCAGCGAAGACAACAAGGTGAAGGCGCCGAGCAGCACGCACTCGGCCTCGGCGCGCAGCTGCCAAGCTGCCCGCAGCGCGATCTCCGGCCCGATGCCTGCGGGCTCGCCGCAGGTGATGGCGATTGTAGGGCGCGGCTTCACAGCAACGACTTCAAGGCCTAGCGGGCGTCGATGCTGTCGAAACGGTATTCGACATAGGCGCGGTCACGGAGCTGGCGCAACCAATCCTGGGTGGCTTCTTCCAGCTTGCGCTCGCGGATCGCCTGACGTGCGATCAAGCGCTGGCGCTCCTGCGAGACATCGTCCTGCTTGCGTTCGACCACTTGGATCAGATGGAAGCCAAACGGAGATTCCACCGGATCGCTGACTTGGCCGGGCTGCAGCGCATTCATGGCACGCTCGAACTCGGGGACCGTATCGCCCGGGTACACCCATCCCAGGTCGCCGCCCTTGGACGCCGACAAATCGTTGGAATGCAGCTTTGCGAGCTCCTCGAAGCTAGCGGCCTTGTTGTCCAGGCGCTGCTTCAGTTCGGTGAGTTTTCGGCGCGCGTCTGCCGCCGAAACGATCTGGTTGGTCCGGATCAGGATGTGACGCACATGGGTCTGCTGCACGGAACCGACGTTGGCCTTGGAGGCGGCACTCGCATTGCGCTTGCCTGTAAGCTTCAGGATGTGGAAACCGTTGGCGCTTTTCAGGATGGGCGAAATGTCGCCCTGCTGCATGTTGTTGACGGCACCCAGGAAGAGTTCCGGCAATCGATCCGGCGTGCGCCAGCCGAGATCCCCCCCGCTCAGGGCATCGCTGGAATCCGAATACGAGGCCGCGGTCTTGGCGAAATCCTCGCCTGCCTTCACGCGGCGCAGGATGTCTTCGGCGCGCTGGCGCCGCTCGGCAATCTGTTCGGGCGAAGCGTTCTCCGGAATGTGCACAAGGATTTGCAACAGGTTGTATTCCTGCTGGCCGGCGGCAATGCCCTTTTCGGCGGCGAGATAATTGTCGACTTCGGATTCCGTGATCTGGATCTTGTTGTCTACCTCGCGCTCGCGCAGGCGCTGCATGGTGATTTCTTCGCGTATGTCTTCCCGGAAGCGCTGGAACGGCATGCCCTCGCGCTCCAGCCGCGTACGGAACTCCGGCAAGGACATATTGTTCTGCTCGGCGATCCTCGCAATTGCCCGGTCCAGCAAGGCATCGTCGACGCGGATGCCGTATTCCTTGGCCAATTGCAGTTGCGCGCGATCGACGATCATGCGCTCCAGAACCTGGCGATTGAATTCGGCCGGAGGCGGCAATGCCACTCCCTGGCTGCGCATCCGCGCTTCGATCGAACGGGCACGATCGATCAACTCCTGGAGAGTGATGACTTCATTGTTCACTACCGCGATGAAGGCATCGGCCAACTGGATGCGCGGCGCTGCCGGTGCCAAGGCATTCGGCGTGGGCGCCGGGCGGAACTGCGCATGGGCCAGGGGCGACGTGCCGATGGCCGCACACAGCATCAATACCGCAAGCGCCGTGCGCCGGATCG
>JAEWBA010000042.1 GCA_023391395.1 Pseudomonadota bacterium | reverse complement strand
GACTGGCGCAGCGGGTTGAGCTTGGCAACCGCATCGGTGCCACTCAGCCCCACATCGCTCGCAGCAGCGCCGATGGTCGCGGCGCCCTGGCTTTCGCGCCGCGCACGCGCGGCTTCCATGAGTTCGTGCATTTTTTCCACAGTCGTATCCCAAGAGTTTGAAGCGAGGATGCTGCGCATTCTTTTCAGCTTTTCCTCCATCTCTTCGGGCGAGGCCAGCAGTGCCGCTTCGCATGCAGCGATGAAGGATTCGGGATCGCCGGCGATCGCCACCGTGTCGGCATAGGCATCGACCACATCGGCGACCGGGGTGCTGACGATAGGCAGCTCCGCCGCCATGTATTCGAGCGTCTTGGTGGGACTGATGAAGCGTGTCGACTCGTTCAACGCGAAAGGAAGCAGGCAGACATCCCACCCGGCCAGGAAATGCGGCAAGGCTTCGTAAGGCTGCTGGCCGAGATAATGGATGTTCGGCCGCTGCGGGAGGTTGGCCGGATCGATCTTGGCGACCGGCCCCACCAGAACGATCTGCCACATCGGGTGTGCATCGGCCACCTTGGCGATCAGCTCGCTGTCGAAGCGCTCGTCGATCACGCCGTAATAACCGAGACGCGGCCCCGGGATGTCCTTGTGCGCGGGATGGGAGTTGGTGCGGTCCAGCGCTTGCACAAAGTGCTTCGCATCCACGCTGCTCGGAAAGCAATGGACATTGGGATGGCGTTCGCGCTTGGAGCGGTACAGGCTTTGCCCGCCGGTAAACACCACGTCGGCGACTTTCAGCAGCGCACTCTCGCGTTGCAGAAGCTGGCGCGGCGCATTCTTGAAGGCGGACAGTTCGTCCATGCAGTCGTACACCACCAGCTTGGGGTGCAATTCCTGCAGCAAGGGCAAAGCCATGGGCGTATAGAACCAGGCGATGTGGTCGTCATAGTCGCGCACCAGTTGACGCAACAGCTTCTGCATATGCGGCAGATGGTCGTCATGGAAACCGGGCTGGTCGATGGGCGTATGCGGCTGGCATACCAGGATATCGGGCGATGGCGAGTAGGTCTTGAAGAAGGTATCCGTCGGATGATGCACCGGCTCCTCGACGAAGACGATCTGGTAGTGCCGCGCGAGGCGCGACAACAAATGCTGCGGCCGCTGATAAACGAAATCCCAACGCAGATGCGAAAAAACAATGATTGCAGAAGCCATGCTATCTCCTTGCCGTACAGCGGTTTGCGATGAATCCGGTGACGGTCTAACCGCAGCGTCGGCGACGCATTGCGCTGCCGGCTGCGGTAACCGCATCCTTGAGTGAAAACTGAATCCCTGCCCCGGCAGTTTGGCGATGGCAACGCCATTTCCGTCGGTACAGGGAGAATTGCGACTCTCTCGCCAGCCGGTCTTGGCGTTGCAGACCCCGGCGAAGGGAGCGAGTGAAACTTTTTTCCTTGCTGCGCGGCGTCTGCCACCGCCTCCTGCAAGGCGTACATCGTGGGTCTTCGACGCAAGAGCTGTGCCGATGGCCGCACGGCATTGCTTCTTGTTTCGCGTGCTCTCGGCATTGCCTGCGCCGGCGCGAACCCGCACCAACTATACGAAAGCGCGAAGTGTGTGCGCTGACTTTGCTCAAGAGAGAAAACCGGAAGTCAATCGCTATGAGGGAAGCGCGTACTGCTCGTCCATACGACTGCCGGTACGCTTCCTGCTTGAAGGGAAGCCGGTCGTGCATGCATGCGTGTTTAAAAGCACCTTCCCCTACGAAGGAAAGGTATAGCTGCGCATGCAGAAATGTAAAAACAGCACGCCCGTGTAATCGTTACGTGTCTTTTGTAGCCTTTTTAGCAGCATGGATTTTCCGCGCATGACGCAGAAAATTCTTAAACCGAAGAGAGATGACAATGACCCGAATCCGCAAAGCCGTATTTCCCGTGGCCGGTCTCGGCACACGTTTTTTGCCGGCTACCAAGGCATCGCCCAAGGAAATGCTGCCGATCGTTGACAAGCCGCTGATCCAGTATGCGGTCGAGGAAGCCGCAGCCGCCGGCATTACCGAAATGATCTTCATCACCGGACGCGGCAAGCGCAGTATCGAAGACCATTTCGACAAAGCTTACGAACTGGAAGCCGAGCTGGCTTCCCATGGCAAGATCAAGCTTCTCAAGGAAATCCAGACCCTGCTGCCGGACAATCTGCATTACTCCTATGTGCGGCAATGCGAAGCGCTGGGCCTTGGCCACGCGGTGTTGTGCGCGCGCCCGCTGGTGGGCGATGAGCCGTTTGCGGTGGTGCTCGCCGACGATTTGATCGATGCCGAAGTGCCGGTGTTGGAGCAGATGATCGAGGTCTATTCCCAGCACGGCAGTTCGGTGGTGGGCGTGCAAAACGTGCCGCTCGAGCAGACCAATCAATACGGCATCGTCAAACCGCAGCCGCTGGGCGTGCGCATCCATCGCATTGCCGACATCGTCGAGAAGCCGCAGCCGGAACAGGCGCCGTCGACGCTTGGTGTGGTCGGCCGCTATGTGTTCACGCCGGAGATTTTCGATTATCTGGAACAGACCACGCCGGGCACCGGCGGCGAAATTCAACTGACCGACGCGATTGCGCGCCTGCTGCAGAACCAGCAGGCGCTGGCCTACGAGTTCAAGGGCCAGCGCTACGACTGTGGCTGCAAGCTGGGCTACCTGGAAGCCTCGGTCGCCTACGCGCTGAAGCATCCGTCGATTGCGCCGGAATTTTCCGGCTTCATCGCCGGCTTGCAGACACGCGTAGCGCAACAGGCAGGAGCCAGAAGCGCATAAAGGGAAGCGGT
The DNA here is from genome assembly GCA_023391395.1 of Pseudomonadota bacterium. Classification (GTDB taxonomy): domain Bacteria; phylum Pseudomonadota; class Gammaproteobacteria; order Burkholderiales; family Burkholderiaceae_D; genus Noviherbaspirillum. Next base: position 1,850 of record JAEWBA010000042.1, on the reverse strand, counting down.
TTCGCGGCAGGCACGCAACAGCGCGCCCGCCGCGCCGCACGAAGTCTTGTTGGGAATCAATGAGAATGCATATCGTCCGGCAGCATTGATGCCGGCACTTGCCGACCGAATTAAGATTGCCGGACAGATTTCGATTCCACCAGCAACGGTAGCGGCATGAATCAACCACTGCAACGCGCCATGGCCATTCCCGAGAACGCCGCCAATGCAGCCGGCCCGGGGGTGCCCCTGTGCGAGGCTGCCGGCATTCCGGAAAGCGAACGCCTGCGCCGACGCGAGTGCGAGACCGCTACCCTGGTCGAAAATTCGCGTGACATCATCACGCGCGTGGACCGTACCATGCGCGTGCTCTACGCCAATCCGGCGATCCGGGCATTGGGCGGGTTCCCGCCTTCCGCTCACATCGGTAAACGCCTGGACCAGCTTTCCTTGCCCGAACCCGTGCTGCAGGCATGGGTGAGCGCAGTGCGCAGCGCTTTCGACACGGCCGCTGAGCAGAAGCTGCATTTCGATTACGGCACCGACAATGGCGTGCGCTATTTTTCGGGCCGCATCATTCCCGAGCGCGACGACCACGGCCATATCGCCTCGGTAGTGGGCATCGCCTACGATGTCACCGAACGCGCGCGCATGGAAAAGGAACGCGAGGAATTGCTGACGCGCGAGCGCATCGCGCGCATTCAGGCGGAGACGGCGGCGCGGGCGCGCGACGAATTCCTGGCCATCGTCTCGCACGAGTTGCGCGCTCCCTTGAACGGCATCCAGAGCTGGGCGCACGTGCTGGAAAATGCCGTGCGCGATACCGGTGCCGTGCCCTTGGTCAAACGCGCCCTGCTGGGCATCCGCACGGGTGTCGGCCAGCAGGTGCGGCTGATCGAGGATCTGCTCGATGTCACCCGCATGATGAGCGGCAAACTGCGTCTGGTGAAGCAGCCGCTCGCTCTGCTTCCCACCTTGCAGGCAGCGGTGGAAAGCGTGCGTGAGGCAGCCACCTCCCGGCGCATTTCCCTGGTCTGCACTTACCACATCACCAGCGAACAGATCGAGGGCGATGCCGACCGCGTGCAACAGATTTTCTGGAACCTGCTGTCCAATGCCATCAAGTTCACTCCCGAGGACGGCCATGTCTGGCTCACCGCGGCGCAGGAAGATCGGCGTCTGTGCGTAAGGGTGCGCGACAACGGTGCCGGCATTTCACCCGAATTCCTGCCGCGCCTGTTCAACCGCTTCAGCCAGGAAGACACGTCCAGCACGCGCGGCCACAGCGGTCTCGGCCTGGGCCTGTTCCTCGTGAAGCACCTGGTCGACCTGCACGGCGGCACAGTGGAGGCCGACAGCGCGGGCGAGGGCCAGGGCTCGACCTTCACGGTATGCCTGCCGCTGCGCTCGGAGAATTTTTCCGCTGCGCCGCGCACGGGCGTGAGCGGAATGACGACGCCTTCTCTCGAGGGCTTGCGGGTACTGGTGATCGACGATCAGGACGAGGCGCGCGAATCGCTGGGCATGGTTCTGCAGGCGGCTGGCGCGGAGGTGTTCTCCGCTTCCGGCGCCGATGAGGCATTGCAGTGGCTGCCGAGCCGAGCACCGGGCAGCTATCCCGATGTGCTGATATGCGATATTGCCATGCCCGGCGAAGACGGCTATGCGGTACTGCGCAGGATAAGGGCATGGAAGGATGAAAGGGGCGCTCGTCCCCTGCAGCGTCTTCCGGCGCTGGCGCTGACCGCCTTCGCGCAACGCGAGGACCGCCTGCGCGCGTTGACCGCCGGCTTTCAGATGCACCTCACCAAGCCGGCGGCACCCGACGAATTGATCGTGATGATCGACGCGATGGTGCCGCGGGGTTGAGT
>JAEWBA010000374.1 GCA_023391395.1 Pseudomonadota bacterium | reverse complement strand
CGCAAGTCGGCGGCGGCGCGGGTCGGACCGTGGCAACGATCGCGGGAACTCTTGTCGGCGCCTCCGTCGGCGGCAATATCGGCCGCTCCATGGACGATACCGATCGCATGCATGTATCGCAGTCACTTGAGTACATGCAAAGCGGCGTACCGATGAGTTGGCGTAATCCGGACAGCGGCAACCAGTACACCGTGGTCCCGAGGCGCACTTTCGAAACCTCCGGCAATCGACCGTGCCGGGAATATACAGTCAATGGCGTGGTAGGCGGCAGAAGCGAACAGATCGTCGGCACGGCCTGCCGGGAGGTCGATGGAAGCTGGCGCAGCGTCACCTAGTAAACCATTTGGCTGCCATGTCTACACGAGCGCCATGATATACGGGGCGCATGCCCCCGCCGATGCCATGCAAACACTGGGAAACGCTTGTTTCCGTATAGCTGTAGTGAGCTTGTCCCGGTGCAGTGTGTTGTATTCGCTTTGGGCGCTTTCGGTTGAAGGCTCTCCCAAATAAGGCTGCGGTTCAAAAGCAAGCGCATCGGCGTTTTGGGTCTGCCGTCAGACGGCAAGCAGGCCGGATGCTTCCGATGAGTGTCCAGCAGCAAGGAAGAAGCCTCGGCAGCTCTGCACGACGAATGCGACACAAGTAAGCATATCCGGATGCGCAGCCCTATACCGGGTAAGCATGCGATACCAACGCCGAACCCTTATACGCCACGCTCACTTCTCATGTTGTCTCATGCTCCAGTCATTAGTCGTGCCCTGGAACGAACGCCGGGACTTTTTTATTCGCCGAAGACTCTCTACTTCAAGCTTGCTACATTCGTCTGCTGTTACCCGGGAAGCTCGCTGAAGCGGGCGCTAGGCTAGTTGTAAAGCCCCAAGAGGAGACAGACAGCCAAGCTGCTAGTAGCGTAAGTGCAGGAGGCAATCATGATCTCGCGTTGTGTTGCTCAATGTTTTGTCATTTTGACGCTGCTACTTTTTCCTCCGATGACGACGTTTGCATACAGCAGCGGACGTACGCTTGCACATGTCAACATGCGTGCGGGACCGGGGCGATCGTTTCATGTAGTCGCAACTCTGCCGGCGAGGACGCCGGTTAGGATCCGTCAGTGCACACGGGACCGACGATGGTGCAAGGTTACGACGCGGCATCATCGCGGTTGGATCAATGCCAGGTATCTCGCTCATCGAGGTTCCAAAAATCTGCCGCGCGGGTAAGAATGCTTCAGCAATGACCAAGGCGAATCTATTCGACCCTTGAGCAAGCCTGAGCGCAGCCTTGGACGCTGACCATGGGAGAGGGCCAAGCACCATGGCCGGGTTACCTTAAATACTCGCAAACAGAAAGTTCCCGGCCACTACTCCACTCTCCTCAGCCGGTCATTTTGCCAAGATGCCGGTAACACCTCCTGCGATCAGGGTAGAAACGTCGAGCAGCACAGCAGGCAGTACCAGTCCTCCTGGCGAAGCCAGATAGCGCGGGCTCCAGACCGGGTTGAACTTGTCCTTGTAATGCCTCAAGCCCTGGAAGTTATAGAAGTGGCCGCCATACTGGTAAATCAAGCCGCCGAACCTGTTCCAAAGGGGAGCGCCCGGAACCGGCACCAATCCGGAGAGTGGCGCCATGCCGAAATTGAACCAGCGGTAGCCCTGTTGGCGTCCCCATCCCATCAGTTCCACGAATAGATAGTCCATGGTTCCGCGCGGAGCATCCGCCATATGCCGCATCAGGTCGACCGACAATTCCTCTCGTCCGGCGCCCAGCCACAGATTGGCAAAGGCAATGATGGTGTCGCGACGCCGGACGACGGCGACCGGAAATTGACGCAGGTACCCGATATCAAACGAGGCGTTGGAAAATCCTTTTTCCCGTGCGGTCTTCTTGCCGAGCCAGGAATCGGACACTCGCGCGATCTGGGGAAGAATGTCGGGCACCGCACAGGCCTGGACGATCTCGAAATGGCATCCTAGCCGGGTCAGTTTGGATCGGGACTGGCGCAGCCCGGCATACTTGGCGCCGGCCAAATCGAAATCGGCCAGGTCGACGCGCGCCTCTTCCCCAAGTTTGTTGAGTTCCAATCCGAGATCGAGATAGAGAGGAAGATTGTCCGGCCTGACTTCGAAAAACACCGGCCAGCCATCGTAGCGGTCGCACAGGCCGCGGAATTTCCAGATCAGTTCGGCTGCTTCGTCCTTGCTGCCAATCGGATCGCCCATCGTGATCCAGCTTTTTCCCTGGCGCCGGTACATCAGGAACGCGTTTCTCGAACTACTGAACATCAAGGCCTTGTCGCGCCTGAACACCAGATTCGCATAAGTCCATGTCGAGGCGGCGACGACGGCTCTTGCTTGCTCAATGGCCGAATCGTCCGCAAGCGAAAGTTGTGGCCTGACGGGTTTCAGCAGATAGGCAGCGGAAAATGCAACGGCGAGGCAGATCGCGCCCACCGTCGCGCGCATAGCGCGTGGTGCTTCCGCGCTTAACGCAAAACGCCACCAAAGTTCATGGCTATATTCAATGTGCTTGAAAGAGAAGGCATAGAGCCACAGCGATCCGCAGAGCACGATAACGATGGACACCAGCCAACCGCGGCTCAGCGGATCGGCGAGCAGGGAGGCACGGCGGTAAAACTGCGCCCGGTTGGGCAGGAGGAGACCCAGCATGATGGCGAGAATTCCGGCCTCTTCATAATCGAAACCCTTGGCAAGCGATAACACGATCCCTGCGGCCAGTAGTGCCACGGCAAGCAGGTAAGCGGCGTCGAGCCGCCTTTGCAGTCCGCGTGCCAGAAGCAGAAGTGCCACGCCGACGATGCTTGCTATGAAATGGGATGCTTCGATGATGGGCAATGATTCGAGCTGTACGAGCCAGTTCAGGCGTCCGCCGCTGGAAGGCAATGCCCCCGAAAACAGCAGTACCGCACCTGCGGCAAATACCGCGATCGCCAGCAATTGCGGAGCGGCGGCGGCCACACCGCGACCCAGCACGGCGGAGGTTTTGTACAGGACGATGCTGTGCTTGCCGGCATGCCGGAAGGCCAGGGCAAGGGCTGCGACAAGAAACGGAGCGATGAAGTAGATGAGGCGGTAGGCGAGAAGTGCGGCGACCACATCGGAGGTGCGGTATTGCAGAGGAAGCAGCGCAAGAAAACCGGATTCGAAAACGCCCAGTCCGCCCGGAACCTGGCTGACCGCACCAATGATGAGAGCAAGCATGTACACCTGCACAAAATGCAGGAGCGACGGCTTCTGTTCCGCGGGCAGCAAAATCCATAGCACTGCCGCCATCACCGTGATGTCGACCACGGCAATGGCAATCTGCCCAAGCGTGAAACGAAGCGGGAGAACAGGCAGCGACCATCGGATGAACTTGATCGAACGAGCCTTTGCCGAAAGAGCCAGGTAGCCTACTAGCCCTGCCAGAAAAAGAAGGCCGAGCGGCCATAAGCTAAGAGATTGAAAATAGCCCGGCGAGGGCAGAGGATCAGCGAGAAAGCTCGGCGCTGCGACAGCCAGATAGCCGAGCCAGAAGCCGACGTTGCAAAAGACGATGATCGTAATGATCTGTTTTGCCGGAACGCCTAAGGAGGCATATATCCAATAACGTACTGCCGCCCCTGCGACGAAAGCATGCCAGGCGACATTGCCGAAGGCGTGACCGGCGAACGATGCCAGCGCCACCTGGCGCCAAGGTAGTTTGCGCCCGAGGTAGCGAAAACCCAGCTGGTCGTAAAGCGTGAGCAAAAGGTAAGACAGGGCGGTCAGCAGCGTCGCGGACACGAGAGTTTCCGGCGGCAACTGCCGCAGGGCAACCATGACCTCGCGGTAATCGAGATGCCGCAAGGTGACATACAGGCCGGCCAGCGCCAGCAAGAACAACAGGATGCTGAGGACAGGGCCGGCGTACTTGTACCAGCGCGCCGCGTAGGAAAGTTTTGGCGGAGCAAGTGCGCTGCCATGGAAAAACGTGGCGGCGCCCCCTTTGCCTGGTGCATCTGGTACGGGTTCCGATGGTACGTCGTGAGATGCTGTTCTGGACATACGCTTAAAGAAGTGGCGTCCATGCGCTCCCTATGAGCCTTTCAAGGCCGGTGTCGCGGCAAGCCGGCTATCGGGATCGATGTAGGGTGCGCCGCGGGTGTGGCGGTCAAGACGATCCTTCCGGTTCTTACGCCTCGGTTCGCTAAAGAGGCGCGCATTGTGGCACCGCGGAAAACCGCCAAGGGGTTGACGGTAGGCGGGGAGGCGGCAATGGACAGCTTCGATTTTCGGCCGCCCCACAAGCCCGTCCTCTTCAATGGACTCATCGGCATGTTAGGCAGGGCGGCGGCCTGCCCTTATTGAGACCGATCAAGAGGGCCGGATTGCGTCGATCGATCTACGAGCGTATTGCAGGCAAAGAAGCATGCGGCACCGCAGTTCGTATTGGAATCCGTATCGCACCGTAATGAGTA
>JAEWBA010000338.1 GCA_023391395.1 Pseudomonadota bacterium | reverse complement strand
ATCGAGCGCGGCATGAAGCGTGGCGACAGATTTCCCGTGCCTTCGTTTTCGATCCGGATGGCCAGCCACCCGTTTTTCGCCTGGATGTTGATGGTCCCGCGCTGCGCGGTCGTATGCTTGCAGATATTGCTGATGCCTTCGCGCGTGATCTGCAGCACTTCGGCGGCGACGCGATCGCTGATGGCGACTTCGTGATCCGCATTGACGTCGATCTCGACGCCATAGAATTCCTTCGTCTGCGCCGCCTGCCGGCGCAAGGCGAGCAGGTAGACCGGTTCGGTCAATCCGGCGCCGGACTTGACCATGCCGGCGTAATGGCGCAGTTCACCGATGGTATGTGCGGCCATGGCGACCAGCTTGTCCAGTTCGGGAACGAGCGGGTTGTCGCCGCTTGCCTTGTTGCGCAGCGCACTCAATCCCATTTTCAAGCCGACATAGGGCTGGATGGCGGTATCGTGAAAATCCCATGCGATCCTTTGCCGCTCGCGCAGGGCCGCATGCGAGGCAATCCGGTCAAGCAGTTCGATGTTTTCGATCACTGGGAAGGCCTGTGCGACCACGTGATTCAAAAACAGCGCATCGGCTTTGCCGAACGCGCTGCTGCAAGAGGTCACATAGATTCGGCCTTCCCCATTTTTCAGGAATATAGGGACGCTGATATAGGATCCCGCTTCCAGCAGGTTCGCCACCTTGCGGCAGGCGTGACGGTCGTGTGCCTGCCAGGCCTCCTTCTCGACATCGTAGGCCTCGGAACGGCCGAACAGCGATGCCGCCGTCAGGAGCGGCCTTGCAAACACAATGGTTCTTGCGCGCGGAAATTCCATGAGTGGCGCCGCGGCTTCGGCATGGATTTCTTCGGCGGTCAGTGTGGGCTTGGCACCGGCAGCGCCGACCTTGCGCAATGCATAGCTGGCGGCATCGCTGTCCCGGGTCACCAGGATGCAAGCGCTGCCTTCGAAAAAATCCCGAATTCTGACCAGCACATTGGTGATGGTGTGATCGACTCCGAAGCGGGGATTGGACAGCCGGCTGACTTCGCGCAACAGCGTCAGGCGCCGTGCTGATGCGACCTTCGCTTCTCCCCATCGCGCGCTCAGGTAGCCAAATGCCAGCACGAGGGTAGTGCGCAGCAGCAGCTTGGGCAATTCGATGCTGTCGGGCGACAGCAAGCCGTTTGCCATGACGATGGCCGCCGCGCCGATCGCGCAACGCGCGCCTTCTTCGAAGCCCCAATGGAAGGAGGCGGTCAGCATGGGAAACAGAAAGAACAAAAAGAATGGGCTACCGGCGCCGCCGGTCGCGCCGACGATAAGGGCGCACCAGCCCAGGTCCAGCCAGTGGATCAGTTTGCTGCCAGCGAAAGAGATTTTCAGGGAAGCGAGGAGCCAGAGCACCGCGCTGTAAACCACATAGCCGCCGAAAGGCAGCCAGTCGTCATCGAGATCGGCAAGGCCAACCAGGCTGGCCGGATCGATAAAAATCGTCAGCCATACTGAAACGGTCAGCAGCAGCCTGATGCTGCAAACCATTCTCGTCTCCGCACCAACATCCCTGAAACCGAATACGCTTTCTCCTTTGCGATGAAGAGGATGGTTCACCATGATGTATCTGTACTATCGGCCCGGTATCAAACGAGTCCACGTTTCCGCGCTTCTTCGCAGGGCTTGTCGCCGACGAGAAGCGGTATGGATGACCTCGAACGGAGGGATACGGTCGCCCTACGGACTTGCTGCTTCTCGAGGTTCCCTTCCGTTTTAACCATTAGTAGACTCGGCTATTCACCCCCGGAAATTGATTTGACGCATATCCGCGTGGAGTATTGATCTATATGAACTTCTTGCAGGGAAAAGTCATTGCCAACAGGGACTTATCTTCGGAGCGGCACAAGCGTCGCCGGGCTGGAAAGGCGCCCGCGAAGAGGGCGGGGGGCCCCCGGTGAAGGAAGGGATACTGGCCGGCATCCATGCCGGCGGAGAGAGGGGGGCCGCACGGAGCGGCCGCATTGTGTGGAATGAAAAACGATTCGCGCCGAGCCCGCAGGTTTGCGGCGCGAACGTGCCAAGCGTCAGCGTTGCCGATATTGCGTGTTGCCGAACAAGGCTTCCTTGGCCTTGGCGTCCATGAAAGGCCGGCGCAAATTCGCCAGCACGTCCACGCCGCGCTGGACTGCCGGTCGTTCCGAAATCTCATCGAACCAGCGTTTGGCGTGCGGATAATCCGCCCAGTCGATGCCCTGGTTCTTCCACGAGCGCAGCCAGGGAAAGGTAGCGATGTCGGCGATCGTGTATTCGTCGCCGGCCAGGTAAGCGGACTTCGATAGCTGCTTGTCGATCACACCGTACAGGCGCCGCGCTTCATTGGTATAGCGGTTGATCGCGTAATCGATCTTCTCGGGTGCATAGATGCGGAAATGGTGGACCTGACCCAGCATCGGGCCGACGCCGCCCATCTGGAACATTACCCATTGCAGGGTGGTGAATTTTTCGCGGTCGGTGGTACCAAGAAATTTGCCGGCCTTGCTGGCGAGATAGACCAGGATGGCGCCTGACTCGAACAGCGAAAAGGGCTGGCCGTCCGGCCCTTCGTTGTCGACAATGGCTGGGATCTTGTTGTTGGGGGAAATGGCGAGGAATTCCGGCTTGAACTGGTCGCCGGCACCGATATCGATGTGGTGGATGCGGTAAGGCAGGCCGCATTCCTCGAGCATGATATGGACCTTGTGGCCGTTCGGGGTAGCACTGGAATAGACGTCGATCATGGGTTCTCCTGCGGGCTGGGAATCTCGATTGCTGCCTGATTATGCAAAAAATCGGGATTCCCTGCTGGCCACCGCAGGATTTATCCTCAGGAGCGCGTGATCGGTAGCTCCAGTTCGTTCTTCGGCACCGACATGTGCTTGGCCAACTCCAGCTTGGCGATGGCGTTGCGGTGCACTTCATCGGGACCGTCGGCCAGACGCAGGGTGCGGTTCCCTGCCCATTGATAAGCCAGCGGGAAGTCGTCCGATACCCCGCCGCCGCCATGCGCCTGGATAGCCCAGTCAAGCACCTGCTGCGTCACATTCGGCGCCAGCACCTTGATCATCGCGATCTCCGCCCTGGCGTGCTTGTTGCCGACGGTGTCCATCATGTAGGCGGCCTTCAGCGTCAGCAGGCGCGCGGTGTCGATCATGATGCGGGCTTCGGCGATGCGCTCGTGCCAGATGCTTTGCTCGGCGATGCGGCGGCCGAAGGCGACGCGCGTGTTGAGACGCTGGCACATGAGTTCAAGCGCACGTTCAGCCACGCCGATGGCGCGCATGCAGTGATGGATGCGGCCCGGGCCGAGACGCCCTTGCGCGATTTCGAAGCCGCGTCCCTCACCAAGCAGGATATTGGAGGCCGGCACGCGTACATCCTCGAACAGCATCTCGCAATGGCCGTGCGGGGCATCGTCGTAGCCGAACACCGACAGCGGACGCTTGATCGTCACGCCCTTGGTATCGCCGGGCACCAGGATCATGGATTGCTGCGAATGGCGCGGTGCATCCGGATCGGTCTTGCCCATCACGATGAATATCTTGCAGCGCGGATCGCCGGCGCCGGAAATCCACCACTTGTGGCCATTGATGACGTAGCTGTCGCCGTCGCGCCGGATGCGGGTTTCGATATTGGTCGCGTCGGACGAGGCCACGGCCGGCTCGGTCATGGCAAAGGCAGAGCGGATCTCGCCGCGCAGCAGCGGCTCCAGCCATTGCTGCTTCTGTTCCTCGGTGCCATAACGCTCCAGTGTTTCCATGTTGCCGGTATCCGGCGCGGAGCAGTTGAACACTTCCGGCGCCCAGAATACGCGACCCATGATTTCGCACAGCGGCGCATAGTCCAGATTGGACAGGCCCTCCGGCGCACGCTCCGACTTCGGCAGGAACAGGTTCCACAGGCCTTGCTCGCGTGCCTTCGGCTTCAGGTCCTCGATGACTTTCGTCGGCAGCCAGCGGTTGCCCTTTTCGCGTCCGTTGCCTTCGACTTCTTCCTTGTAGGCGCTCTCGTTCGGATAGATGTGCTCATCCATGAACTTGAGCAGCTTGTCCTGAAGCTGTTTGCAGCGGTCGGAATATGCGAAATCCATGTTGCCTCCTGTGATGTGTAGGGCGTCGATTCTTATTTGCGATTGGCGTAGCGCCAGCCCAGTTCCGCCATCGGCCGCGCCTGCTGGCCGTTCTTCAAGGCCTGCTCGCTGGCGGCGGTGCCGTCCACGTAGCGCTTCATGATGCCTTGCAGGATGCCGGCCAGGCGGAACATGTTGTAGGCCAGGTAGA
>JAEWBA010000325.1 GCA_023391395.1 Pseudomonadota bacterium | reverse complement strand
GCGCAACCCTCTTCGAGGATGATGTACGCGACACCATCCTCAGCCAGACCAATACCCTGGTATTCCCCAACGTGACCAATATCCAGAACATCGAGCGGGTGCGCACGCGCGGGCTGGAGCTGTCGGGCAGCGTCAGCGACTTCGGCCTCGCCGGGCTGGAATTGAACGGCAATGTCGCTTATGCCCATGCCGTCGTCCTGGAAAACCGCAACAATCCCGCTACGGTGGGCAATACCTGGGTGCGCGTGCCGCGCCTGCGTGCCAATCTGACCGCGACCTACCGGCCGGACGAACGCCGCATGTTCAGCCTGGCGGCTCGCCACTCCGGACGCCAGTACAACACGCTCGACAACAGCGACATCCATCCCGATACCTATGGCGGCACCTCGAGCTATACGGTGTGGGACGCCAAGGCAAGCTGGCGGCTCGCGAAACAGCTCGAGGCCTCCTTCGGCATCAATAACCTCACCAACCGCAAGTACTACGTCTTCCACCCGTATCCGGGGCGCAGCTTTTTCGGAGAACTGCATGCGAGCTTTTAATCCCGACCGCCGCCTGTTCGCCTGGACCCTGGCGGCGCTATGCCTGACGGCCGCCGCTCATCCGGCGCAGCATGAGCATGCCCAACAGACGCCGAAAAAAACTGCGGCAAAGCGCCCCGAGCTCGGCGCTTCCGTTGCCGTCGATGCGCACGGCCGCCTCTGGCTGGCCGCCAAGGAAAGCAGCCCCGAAGGCGAATTCGTGGTCCTGCAGCACTCGGACGACATGGGCCGCAACTGGTCGCTGCCGCGCCGCATCCAGCGCGAACCGGAGCCGGTGTCGGCAGAGGGCGAAAACCGGCCCAAGCTTGCCTTCGGCACCAAGGGCGAGATCTACGTCAGTTATACCAAGCCCCTTTCCAAGCCCTATACCGGGGACATCCGCTTTGTGCGTTCCATCGACGGCGGCCGGAGTTTTTCGCCGCCCGTCACCGTGCATGCCAACCGCGATCTCATCACCCACCGTTTCGAATCGATGATCGTCGATCGCGAAGGGCGCTTGTACGTGGTCTGGATCGACAAGCGCGACGTCGAGGCCGCCGCCGCGCGCAAGCAGAAATACGCCGGCGCCGCTCTCTACTACGCGGTGTCCGAAGACGGCGGCGCCAGTTTCAAGGGCGACTACAAGATCGCCGACCATAGCTGCGAATGCTGCCGCATCGCGCTGGCGCTGAATCCCGAGGGCCGGCCGGTAGCCTTGTGGCGCCACGTCTTCGCGCCAAATGCGCGCGACCATGCGCTGGCCGAATTGAGGCCGGATGGTAAGCCCTCAGCCCTCATCCGCGCCAGCTTCGACGATTGGCGCATCGATGCCTGCCCACACCACGGCCCGGCGCTGGCCTATGGCGAGGATGGCCGCCGGCACCAAGCATGGTTCAACGTCAAGGATGGCGCAGGTGGCGTGTTTTATGCGGCGAGCGACGCGGCCGGCGCCCTGGCAAGCCCGGTGAAACTCGGCTCGGCGCAAGCTGCCCATGCCGATGTCGCGGTGCGCGAGCGCCAGGTGGTGGCGGCATGGAAGCAGTTCGATGGCACATCGACCGCGATCCTGGCCAGGATCTCGAAGGATGGCGGCGCAAGCTGGGAAGAGCGCGAACTGGCGCGCACCCGAGGTGCTTCGGATCAGCCGCGCTTGCTCGCCACCGCGTCCGGCATCGTCCTCGTGTGGCGCACGCAAGACGAGGGCATCGTCACGGTGAACACGGAGAGGAAGCCATGATGACAGGATCGATGAAGAACAGTTGGAAGGCGTGCGCCTGCGCTTTGCTGGCGTGGTGGGTGCTTGCGCTGCCCGGCGCGCGAGCGGCAGCGACGGTCCAGCCCTTCGAGCCGGACAGCTTGCAGGAAATCGTCGCCAGCCAGAAAGGCAAGCCCTTCGTGCTTCTCGTCTGGTCGCTGGATTGCGAATACTGCCAGGCCAGCATGAAGACGCTGGTACAGGAAAAGCGCAAACGGCCGACCCTGAGGGTGGTGACGCTGGCCACCGACTCGGCGGCCGACCCGCAAGCCGTGGCCATGATGCGAAACAAATTGAGCTCGGTCGGTTTGACTAGCCATGCCTGGGCCTATGGCGAGGCGCCGCCGGAGCAGTTGCGCTACGCGCTCGATCCCGGCTGGCACGGCGAAAAGCCGCGCAGCTACTGGTTCGATGGGCGCGCCAGGAAGAAGGCGTATTCGGGAGTGATTACGCCGGCGGTGATTGAGAAAATGATGGGGCGGGATTGAGGTGGAGGGCTCCGGCATACTGGCGTCGGGATTCCTCATTGCGTTCGGAATGACAGGGTAGGGGCTTGTGGTTCAGAGCGTGGGAGATGTCCCCCCCATTTCTGCACCTCGTCGTTCCGACCCTAGGGAGGGACCTCGTCCGCTCAAACAAAAACGCCCCGCACCGTCACCGGCGCGGGGCGTCTTGCAAGACCCGAACGAGCTTAATCGAACACCGGCGTTTCCACGCCGAGGATCTTGTGCAGTTTCGGCGAGGTCGTCGTGTACTGCATGTGGATCTTCTTTTCCGGGAAGATGTAGGGCGCGGCGCCGAAGGCGGCCAGAGCGGCTTCGTGGAAGCCGGACAGGATCAGCTTCTTCTTGCCCGGATAAGTATTGATGTCGCCCACCGCGAAAATGCCCGGCACATTGGTTTCGAACTTTTCGGTGTCGACCTTCAACTGCTTGCGTTCGATTTCCAGGCCCCAGTCGGCGATGGGGCCGAGCTTGGGCGACAGACCGAAGAACACCAGCAGATTGTCCAGCGGCAGGCGGCGCGTCACGCCGTCGGTGCCGGTGACCTTGATCTCGGAGAGCAGCTCATCCTGCGATTCGAAGCCGGTGACCTGGCCGACCAGGAACTGCATCTCGTAGTTCTCGCACAATTCCTTCATCTTCGCGACCGAAGCTGGCGCCGCACGGAACTCCTCGCGGCGATGCAGCAGCACCACCGATTCCGCCTTGCCGACCAGGTTCAACGCCCAGTCCAGGGCCGAGTCGCCGCCGCCGCAGATCACCAGGTTCTTGCCGTGGAATTGCGTAGGGTCCTTGACGCGGTAGAACAACTGCTTATTCTCGAAGGCTTCGATGCCGTCAACCTTCAGCGTGCGCGGCTGGAAGGAACCAACGCCGGCAGCGATGAAGATGGTCTTGGTGATGAAACGGGTGCCGGCCGAAGTTTCGAGATTGAAGCGGCCGTCTTCGCGGCGCTCCACCACGGTCACTTCCTGGCCGAGGTGGAAGGTCGGCCCGAAGGGCTCGATCTGCTTCAACAGGTTGTCGGTCAATTCCTGGCCGGTGCAGATCGGCACTGCCGGGATGTCGTAGATCGGCTTGTCAGGGTACAGCTCCACGCACTGGCCGCCGACGGCGCCGAGCGAATCGATGACATGCGCCTTGATTTCCAGGAGGCCCAGCTCGAATACCTGGAACAGGCCTACTGGACCGGCGCCGACGATCACGGCATCGGTTTCGATCGGTCCCTTGGCGGCATCCGCCGCGATATCGGGGGCTTGGGGAGATGCGTTGATGCCGTTGCTGGTATCCATACGACTGTCGAGTTCCTGTTTCATTTCCATGTTCCGGATGAGGCCGCGGCGCTGCCTGCTTGCACGCGGCGGCGCCGGCTTGTTACTTGATGAGCTGGTCCAGCT
>JAEWBA010000220.1 GCA_023391395.1 Pseudomonadota bacterium | reverse complement strand
GCCGACCAGTGTGCCGTTGATGCGGATGTACTGTAGGTCCTTGCCGACGTGCAGCTCGACCTTGCGCGATACCGTTTCCGCGTCCCACTGACGGATCACGCGGTTCACCAAGTCGACGATTACCTCGCGCCGGTCGACGATGGCGTCGGTGGCCATCACACGTATCCACTGGTTCACTTTTCTTCGCACCGCTTCATCCTTGAGCAAGGCGCGGCTGAAACCTTGCAGGCTGCGATCCAGCCTGGCAACCAGTTGCGAATCGTCCGCGTCCACGTCGGTCAGCAGCCGCAGCTTGATCTCGTGCCAGATGTGGTTGGTGTAGTCGCGGAACAAGGGATGTTCCAGGACCCTCATGATGGCGTCGCGGATTCGTTCTTCGTATTCCGGCGACGTCCGCAATTCCTCGATCCAGTCTTCCGTCGCGACCTGGAAGCGGTCCCGCCATTCGCTGTCTTCCTCGCGCATTTCGTGCAGAGTCGTCTGGACGGCATCCAGCAGGCGATTGAAAAACTTGTCGTCGACCGCCTTGGGCAGCCAGCGCGGACTGCTCTCGTTGATCTTCCAGCGGATGTAGGAGCTGTTTTCATCCACCGCCCGGGAAATGACATTCACCAGGTGGTCGAACACCGCCTGATGATGCCGACCCGCGACAAGAAGCGAGAGTACCTGGGCTATCAGCGGCGCGAATTTCACATTGTCCAGAGCCGCAGTCGCGCGACGGTGGATGAAGCTGGCGATATCCTTGTCTTCGATCACGCGCAGGATGGCCGGGATGCTGCCCGCAATGTTCCTGGCAGCAGCACGGCTGTTTTCCGGAACACTCAGCCAGCGCGAGGTGGCGCCTGCGAAATCGATGGGCTGCAATTCGCGCCGGATGATTTCCTGGGTAATGAAATTGTGCTTGAGGAAGTCCGCCAGGCTTTCGCCGATGCGTTCCTTGTTCCGTGGAATGATTGCCGTATGCGGGATCGGCAAGCCCAGCGGCCGGCGAAACAAGGCAGTCACCGCGAACCAGTCGGCCAGCGCGCCCACCATGCCTGCCTCGGCAAACGCGGAAACAAAGGAAAGCCAGGGGTAGGACGGCATCAGCAGCTGAGTCGCCACGAAGACAACCGCCATCAAGAGCAGCAAGCCGGTCGCCAGCCGGCGGCTCTTGTTCAACTGTGCGACTTGTTCTTCTTCCCGTATCAATTGGCTCGCTGCCCCGATGAAATGACACCGGTTCGAGCATACACCGGCCGGATTGGTTCAGTGCGACAACAGAACCGCCGGCGCTCAGGACGCCGGCCTGCGAGACAGCCACAGCAGCGCCAGCAGGAGCGTGCCGAAAATCCAGTAATCGACCGGCGCTCCCCAGAACCAGTGCTTGTGCCAGGCAACGGCGCCGGCGTGGAAATTCTCCAGGCCGTAAGCCGGATTGAGCACGAACCAGAGGAAGTCTTCGACGATCCAGAACAGCATGATGCAGGCAAGCACGCGCAGCCAGGCGCGCCAGGACCAGCAGCCGAGGAAAAACAAGGGAAAGT
The DNA here is from genome assembly GCA_023391395.1 of Pseudomonadota bacterium. Lineage (GTDB taxonomy): Bacteria > Pseudomonadota > Gammaproteobacteria > Burkholderiales > Burkholderiaceae_D > Noviherbaspirillum. Next base: position 1,776 of record JAEWBA010000220.1, on the reverse strand, counting down.
GGAACACCAGGGCAATGAAGGAAAACACCCAGGCGTGGTATCCCGTCATGGGACGACCGCCCCAGAATACATCGAGCATCCAGTGCTCTTCGATGCGCCAGGTCGGCAGATTGGCGGCCCAGCCTGCCCCGCCCTCGATCTGGATTTCGGCCTGGGCGAAGAAGTAAGCCAGCAGTACCACCCAGGCCAGCATCAGGGCGAGCGGCAGCGGCCGCTCCGGAAGTTTTGCCGCCGTCATGCAGTCGCCGCCTTTGTCAATACGCATTCGAGGACCCGGCGCGCCGCGTCGGGCCTGCCGAGCGCGCGTGCCTTGTCGCTCATCTGCGCCAGGCGTGCGGGATTTTCCAGCAATTGCCGGACGCGGAATTCGAGGGTGACCGGGTCGCAAGCCTTGAGCGCCACGCCTTCTTCCAGTAGGAAATCCGCATTGCGCTCTTCCTGGCCGGGGATCGGGTCGTTGACGATCATGGGCAGTCCCATCGCCAGACATTCCGCAGTGGTCAGACCGCCCGGCTTGGTGACGGCCATGTCGGCGCAAGCCATCAGCCTTTCCACCCGCTCGGTATAACCATGCGCCAGCAGACGATCCGGATGGCGCGCCGCGAGTTGGCGCAGACTGGCCAGCGCCCCCGCATTCCTGCCGGCGAGCGCGATCAACTGGAAATCGCCATCGATGCCGAGCAGGCGGGCGGCTACCGCATCCAGGCTGCCGACGCCAGCCCCGCCTCCCATCAACAGAACCGTCGGGCGCGCCGGATCGAGGCCCAGTTCACGCGCGCATGCGGCACGATCGAGCGCCTGGCCAAAGGCCGGCATGATAGGAATGCCGGTCAGATGGATCGCTTGCGGCGCGATGCCTTGCGCGCGCATGCGGTAGGCGACTTCTGCACTGGCGGCAAAATAGCCGGCCATGCCGGGCTGCACCCACATGCGGTGCAGGTCGAAATCCGTCACCTGCACCCATACCGGGCAGGCCAGGCCCCTCTTCTCGATCAGGCGCGACAAGATCTCGGCCGGCAGAAAATGCGTGCAGACGATGGCGTCCGGCGCGAAGGCCTCGATCTTGCGCCGCAAGGCCCCGGTGTTCATGCGCTCGACGGCACGCCGCAGCCTTTCCATCCTGCCGTCAGGCCGCGCCTCGTTGGTGGCCTGATATAGATATCCCCACAGTGCGGGGTGGCGCCTGACCAGGGCGAGGTAGAAATCGGTGTAGAGCTTGCGGAATCCGGCCGGCGTGTAATCCATGACATCAAGGTGCGTCGCTTCCACGCCAGCAAGGGACGTGGCGCTGGCACGGATCGCTTCGGCGGCGCGCATATGGCCGGCGCCGGCGGAAACGCTGAGCACGAGTATCCTTCTGGCGGTGCCCATCCGCACGGGTTCCGGTATCGCGGCGCTAGCTGCCCATGAGCCAAGTCCGAGCATGCCGCGATAGAAGGAGTTGCGGCGCTTGGGAATCGCGCTCCCGGTCTCGATTGCGCTTCGCCATGCCGATGCCAGCCTCATGCGCTACACCGCTTCACGGCAGTAAGCACCGCCTGCGCGCCTTCGCTTCCAGGCAGCCATCATTTCGAGACTCAGTTTCATGTCGGTCCTCTTTCTCACCGTGCGGCTTTGCATTTGCCGCGCAGTATCGGCACAAATTATTGCGGTGGTATGACGCCGCAAGGCTTGCCGGCGCTGCGCTTCAGGCACCGGCCAGCGGACGCATTGCCGGCAGGCGGCCGCCAATCTGCCGACCTGGCGCATCGAAGAGCACTGGATGCTCGATGTATT
>JAEWBA010000158.1 GCA_023391395.1 Pseudomonadota bacterium | reverse complement strand
CATTGGGCTCAACCATGAAGGGCGATTTCCCCTCAGTGCTCACGATATTGGTCCAAGGGTATGGGATCGTGAAACCGTGCGCTTCCATGATGGGCGTGCCATGCGGCTGGATATCGCGCAGCACTTGGTGGAAAGGCAGCATGTATTTGACGTATTTCGCCGCTTCGCTGCCGCCATACGGTGTGCTCAGAGTCACGCCGCCGGCCACCTTGCCGGGCAGCGCCTGGGCCAGATGCAGGGCATAGATGCCGCCCAGCGAGTGAGCGATAAAGAAAATCTCGTCCAGCCCTTCCAGCTTGGGCAGCATTTCCTCGAGATTGCGGTAAAAACCATGGGTGCTGTCGTACTCCAACAGCAGTTCCGAATGTCCGTTCACGTGCTCACGGATGAAGTTGAAACTGTCGACCGTGGCGCCATTGCCATGAATGTAGACGAGTTGCATGACGCACTCCTTTCCTTGTTCATGTCATCTTCTTTGTTTCCTGTCACCATTCGCGCCAGATATAAAAAAGCCTGCTCGTAAGACAGGCCGATACCAAGCGGAAACGATGAGTTTGGCTCCATGGTATGCCGCGATGCAGCAACGTGCCAATTTCGATTACCGATAAGCGGTATCACTGCCAGCCATAACTGCTGCGCACCATCAGCTTGCATAAAAGGAAATTCGTGCGGCAATTACAGGCAATTGAACTATGCTGAAACCGGCATGCTCGCCTTTCCGGCCCGGCGCCTCGTGCGCGACGATCGCTTATGAACGCCTTCTTCCTCCGCTGGCTTTTCATCGTGTGCGCCATAGCATCGGTGCCGCTCATGGCGGCGCCGGTGACAGTGCTGACGCTGGACGGCGCAGTCGGTCCCGCCACTGCCGATTACGTACAGCGCGGCATCGCCCGTGCCGAGCGGGAAAATGCGCAATTGGTGGTGCTGCAGATGGATACCCCAGGCGGCCTGGACACGTCGACGCGCGCCATCGTCAAGGCCATCCTTGCCGCGCAAGTGCCGGTGGCGGTCTATGTATCGCCGGGCGGTGCGCGCGCCGCCAGCGCCGGCACATACATCATGTATGCCAGCCATGTTGCGGCCATGGCGCCCGGCACCAATCTCGGCGCGGCGACGCCGGTGCAGCTCGGCGGTGCGCCGGCAGAGCCGCACGAACGCCGCAACGAGCGCCCGTCGGGTAAAGAAGATGCCGGCGCCAAGCAGGGCGAACCGCCTATCCTCACCGACACCCCGATGACCCGCAAGCAGGTCAACGATGCCGCCGCCTACCTGCGCGGCCTGGCGCAACTGCGCGGACGCAATGCCGAATGGGCCGAGCGTGCCGTGCGCGAAGCGGTCAGCCTGTCGGCGGACGAAGCCTTGAAGCAGAAGGTGATCGATTATGTGGCGCCGGATCTCCAAAGCCTCTTGCGCCAAATGGATGGAAAAACGGTGAAGCTGGCCGGTGGCCAGCAGCGCCTCGATACCGCCGATGCCTCGACCCTGCCCTATCCGCCGGACTGGCGGGTCCGGCTCCTGGCCACCATCACCGATCCCGGCATTGCACTGATTCTGCTCACCATCGGCATCTATGGGCTGATTTTCGAATTCATGAGCCCTGGCATGGTGGCGCCTGGCGTGCTGGGCGGTATCTCCCTGCTGCTCGCCCTGTACGCGCTGCAACTGCTGCCGGTGAACTATGCCGGCCTGGCACTGATCGGACTCGGCATTGCGTTCATGGTGGCGGAAGCTTTTCTGCCCAGCTTCGGCGCGCTGGGACTGGGTGGACTGGCCGCCTTCGTCATGGGAGCCGTGATCCTGATCGACACCGAGGCACCGGGTTACGGCGTCCCGTCCGAGCTGATCGCCGCCCTGGCGATCCTGAGCGCGCTCTTCCTGGGCCTGCTGATCACCGTAGTCCTGCAAACCCGCAAGCGCGCACTGGTTACCGGTGACGCCGAGCTAGTCGGCGCCATCGCGGAAGTCATCCAGGCCGAGCCGGGCGGCGGCTGGGCCAGCCTGCGCGGCGAAAGCTGGCGCGTGGCCAGCGAGGCGCCCTTGCGTCCGGGTCAGAAAGTCCGTGTGCGCGCACGCCGCGGTTTGGTGCTCGATGTCATCCCACAAGGAGATTCCACATGATCCTACCCTTCGGCTTTCTCGGTTTCCTGGTCCTGTTGGCCATGTTCGTCGTGGCCGCCATTCGGATCCTTCGCGAGTACGAGCGTGGCGTGGTATTCCAGCTCGGACGCTTCTGGAAGGTCAAGGGACCGGGCCTGGTGCTCCTGATCCCCGGCATCCAGCAGATGGTGCGCGTCGATCTGCGCACCGTGGTACTGGACGTGCCGACCCAGGACGTCATCTCGCGCGACAACGTCTCGGTGAAGGTGAACGCGGTGATCTATTTTCGCGTGGTCGACCCGCAGAAAGCCATCATCCAGGTGGTCAACTTCCTGGAGGCCACCAGCCAGCTCTCCCAGACCACGCTGCGTTCAGTGCTCGGCAAGCACGAGCTGGACGACATGCTGGCCGAGCGCGAACAGCTGAACCTGGACATCCAGCAGGTTCTGGATGCGCAAACCGATGCATGGGGGATCAAGGTCACCAACGTCGAGATCAAGCATGTCGATCTCAACGAATCGATGGTGCGCGCGATCGCACGCCAAGCCGAAGCCGAGCGCGAACGGCGGGCCAAGGTGATCCATGCGGAAGGCGAACTACAGGCGTCCGAAAAGCTGATGCAGGCCGCCCAGGTCCTGATGCGTCAGCCCGGCGCTATGCAATTGCGCTACATGCAAACGCTCAATACCATCGCTGGCGACAAATCATCCACCATCGTGTTTCCGATGCCGCTGGACTTGCTCGCGGCAATGGGCGAGTCGGTCGGCAAGCCGGCGCAGCGCTGAGTCGAAGCTTGTCCGCGCCGGCCCACGCGCTTAATGCAGTGCGCTGGTGCCGGGCGTGCTGCCTTCGGCCGGGGGCTTCGGCTTGCCCTGGGCATCGCTCAGGCGGTACTTGGTGCGACGGTCACCCATCAGGTCGCGCAATTCGCGAATGCTCATACCGGAAGTCTCATGCATGCGGATCAGCAACGATGCCCCGACCGGCAGGCGGCGGTGGCGAATCTTGCTGATGACCGGCGGCGCCACTTCCAGCGCGCGCGACAGGGCCGCATCATTCTTCAGATTCATCTTTTCGAGCAAGGTGTCGAGTAGACGATTCGGGTCGTACGTGGTTTGCTCTATCAATTCATGTTGCGCCATGATTTTTCCTCTCCAGGTGAAATCGAAATAACTGGTTACATGTGTATCCATTGACATGTTGATGATCGTAAAAATTCCCTAAACAACTTAAATTGTTGGTCCGTAAAGCGGGTATCCCCTGACGCATATCAAATAGGCAAAGGGCCGTAGCAGGCACTTCATCCCTCGACAGCGCCGCGCCGTCGCCCGTTGCTCTCAATTGACGCTTTCTTATTGACGCGCGGATAATTGCGCGATGAATCCGAAGTCTTTGCAAGACCATCCCCAACCCCGCTCTCCTGGCGATTTGTTTCTCTCCTTTACCGTGCTTTCCTTGCAAGGATTCGGCGGCGTGCTGGCGATCGTGCAGCACGAACTGGTGGAAAGAAAACGCTGGCTGACACGCGAGGAATTCGTGGAGGATTGGGCCGTGGCACAAATCATGCCCGGCCCCAACGTCGTCAATCTTTCCCTCATGGTGGGCGGGCGCTACTTCGGCTTGCGTGGCGCACTGGCGGCCCTGGCCGGGATGTTGGCCTTACCTTTGCTGCTCGCCTTGTTGCTGGTGTTTGCCTATGCCCACTTTGCCGACCATCCCGGCGTGGCCGGCGCATTGCGCGGCATGGGTGCGGTCACTGCCGGACTGATCGGCGCCAGCGGTTTGCGCCTGCTCGGAACCATGCGCAAGAACGTACTTGGCCTGCCGCTCTGCCTCGGCTTTTTCGTGCTTTGCTTTCTCGCCATCGGTGTGCTGCGCTGGCCCCTGATCTATGTACTGGGCGGGCTCGGCGTGCCCGCTTGCATTCTGGCCTATCGAAAGCTGGCGCCATGAGTACCGCATTGCAGCTTTCCCTGGGCTGGGGCGACTGGCTCGATCTGTTTGTCCGCTACCTCTCGCTGTCCCTGCTGGCCGTAGGCGGTGCCATCACGACGGTGCCCGAGATGCACCGCTATCTGGTGGAACAGCAAGGCTGGCTCACCGATCCGCAGTTCAATGCTTCGATCGCCATTGCGCAGGCCGCGCCAGGACCGAACGTTTTGTTCGTCGCCCTGATGGGCTGGCATGTCGGCCTCAATGCCGGCGGGCTGGCCACCGGCCTGCTG